>NZ_JANSHM010000027.1:0-35696 GCF_047461635.1 Synechococcus sp. W55.2
GTTGACCACCTGTCAACAAGAGCGGGTGGCTGCGGCCATTGCTGAAATCCTCTCAGAAAAAACCTGCCCGTAGCACTGGTTATGGTGATTTCAAATTACACTGAAGCAGCTTGTAGATTCCAGACCTCTTTCTCCTTTGGAGAGGGGCCGGGGATGAAGGAGTGATGAGGGGACTGCGGTGTTGTGGAAACGAAGCCGAAAACTAGTTCCACTACTTCAACAGACGGGAAACCTGGGGATCTTCTCCTCAGAGCAGGAATCAAGGCGCCAGGTTCGTTTTCTGCGCCGCTTCCGCTTCACCCGTATTGGGGGGCGGTTTGTCGGGATCGCCCTGTTGGTAAGTATTGCTGCTTTCAACACCGGCAACAATCCCCTGTATTTGTTGCTGGGGATGCTGCTCAGCCTTATTCTCATCAGTGGTACCCTCTCTGATCTCACCCTCAAAGATCTGGAGGTCAGCCGGCAGTTGCCTAGCCGCATTTTCGCTGGCCAGCCTGTCTTAGTGGGTCTCACGCTGGTCAATCGCAAACGGCGCCTGCCCAGCTTTTCGTTGCAGGTGAGCGAACGCATTGAGGGGCTGAGGCGGCAAGATTGGCCTTCCAGCTATGTTTTGCGGGTGGATCCCGGTGCCAAGGTGGACACTTTTTACCAGCATACTTTTTCAAGGCGGGGAGCCTGGCAGTTGCAGGGTTTTGAAGTTGCCACCAGCTTTCCATTTGAACTCTTCCGCAGGGCGGTGGAAATTAGGGATCCCCAAACGGTGATCGTGTTTCCGCGGCTCGCCCCGGTTCAAGGATTGGCGCTGTGGGATCAGCTCAGCAGCGGCAACCAATTGCGCCCCCAACCCGGTCGAGAGGGAGACTACCTGAGCTTACGGCCCTACCGCCCCCAGGACGATGTGCGCTCTGTCCATTGGAAGATCTCGGCCAAACGGGATCAACTAATCGTGCGGGAGTTGGAGCGTCCACGATCCCAAGCCATCACCCTCTGTTTTGAAAATCGCTGGCAGCCCCAGAAAGAGAGGCCCGAGATCCATCGAGACAAGTTGGAGCGAGCTGTAGAGCGCTGTGCCGGGATCCTCTTCTACTTGATGCGAGAAGGTTACCCGGTAGCACTTGTTACGTTACAAGAGCGGACTCCTTTTGGGTCAGACCTGGCCCATCAAGATCACCTGCTGACCGTGTTGGCACGACTTACTTTTGTCGGGGATCCCCAGCTCAGCCCTCCACTGGAAAGAGAACCTGATCCCTCTGTCAAGTTTGACCTCACCCCTCAAGATCGCTGTGTGCTGCTGGCCCATCCCGACCAGGATGGAAAATCTGCCCCGGCCCATCTCATCCACACGGGATCGCTGTTGCAATTTATCCCAATTGAGTGAGCTTCAGGCCCATTTTGATAGCAGGATCCATCTGAGATTGTTTGGAAAGCTTGGCTTGCAGATCCTCGCAAAGCTTTAGGTTGAACTGCTGGAGAAGTGGTGGTTCACTGCTCCAACTTTTGTCGAAATTCTGGAATGGCCCGCCGCATTTGTCGATAGCCCTCCTGAATAATCGGATCTGCTTGATGAAAATCGAAGATCCCATACTGGCTCAGCTTGGGTTGTAAGAGCAAATCCGGCGGATGTTCAGCTAAAACACTGCGGGTAACGATTTGCTCCATCACGTTCAACGTCTTGCCAATAACGTCGAAAATATTGGGACCAGAGGGCTCATCTGGAAACCATTGGCTAATTTTTTCTTGGATCCCTTGTTGTAGGGATTGATAGCGTTTGCGAATGCGGGTGATGAAGTTGGTTTCTTCTTCGATCACTTCTCCTTCAGCATTCAAGCGCTGTCGCCGTTGAAGGGTTTCTTCCACCTCTGTTTCTTCCAGTTGCGACTCCACATCCGCGGGATCCACATGGTTGAGATTGACCGCAACAACAACATCGGCCCCCATCTCTCGCACCACCCGCACTGGCACCGGGTTGACAATGCCCCCATCTCCGAGATAGCGCCCTTCGTAGTAAAAGGGTGTAAAGATCCCTGGGATAGAGATGCTGGCCCGCACGGCATCTGCCATTTTGCCCGAACGCAACAGCACCTCCTGGCCTGTGATCAAGTCGGTAGCCACACAGCAAAAGGGGATCCCGGCCTCTTCAATACACAGCTCTTGCAAATGTTCTGTCAGCAGCTCATAAATTTTGTTGCCATCCAGCAGGCCACAGGTGGGAAAGACCACATCAAACAAAGACAGGATCATCTTCCAGTTGAGATCTCGCACAAAGTCTTCCAGCTCATCCAGTTCTCCCGCTGCATAAATGGCTCCCACAAAAGCGCCAATGCTCGTCCCGGCAATATAATCAATGGGGATCCCGGCCTGCTCTAGAGCCCGAATTACGCCAATATGAGCCCATCCCCTGGCTCCGCCGCTGCCCAGTGCCAATCCCAGTTTTTTGCCCATGATTGCTCCCTCAAAAAGAAGCCCAAAAGACTTCAGGAATCTTAAACTTTGCTCTTTCTAAAATCAATTAGGTACCTGCCCTTTCCCGCAGATCGGAAGGCAGATAACTGCGTTCCCCTAAGATTTCCAGAAGGGGGCCATAGCGGTCGAACTTGACCACGCTGACCGAGGCGGCCAAAACCTCAATGCGATCCCGGTAGCGACCCAGGTCGATGCCCAGCAGGCTGCAGAGAATAACCCGAATGGTGGCCTTGTGGGAGACGATCAAGACGTGGCCGCCTGTCCATTTTTCCTGGATCTCGGCCACAACCGGCATGGCCCGATTGGCAATTTGCACGGCGGTTTCGCCCCCCGGAGGGGCGTTCCAGGCCGGCTCGGTCATCCAGCGCCAATAGGCTTCTGGGTAGGCTTCTTGCGCCTCAGCGTGGGTTTTGCCCTCCCACTCGCCGTAGTGAATTTCTCTTAGGCCCTCTCGAATCTGCATCTCCAAGCCAACTTTCTCGGCCAGGGGGCTCAAGGTAGCCAAGGCACGCCGCATCGGGCTGACGTAGAGGGCCTGCCAAGGGATCCCAGCATAGGCTGCGGCAAAGGCTTCTGCCATTTGTTTGCCTTCGGGGGTGAGGTCGGGATCGAGAGCGCCGCAAAAGCTGCCGGAACGGCTGTAGGGAGTTTCTCCGTGTCTAAGGAGGTAAAGTCTCAGGCTCATGGGAAATATGCTTATGGGAGCGAACTTTGCCACTCTAGCTGCCCAACTTTAAGCTCTCCTTATCCCCCCTCGGGGCGGTGGTTGGTGGTGGGGATGTAGATGCGGCTGCCCGCCCACTGCAATTTTTCCCGCAGAGTGCGAAAGTAGGAGAGATCTTTTTCCAGGATCATCAGCTTGGCCGGTGTAGGTGCTTGCTGAATGTGAACCCACTGGCCGGGATTCACCGACTGAGCCAACACGCCATCTGTCCACAGGCGGGTCAACCCTTCGGGATCGGCAAGAGGCCAAATGTCCACCCTGGCTGTGCCGCTGATGACAATAGGACGGCTAGACAAACTCAGGGGACAAATAGGGGTGATGATGATGGCGTCGAGGGTGGGCTCGAGGATGGGGCCATTGGCTGCCAGAGTGTAAGAGGTGGATCCCGTCGGTGTGGCCACCAGCACGCCATCCCCGTGGTACTGATCCAAAATCTCTCCGTTGACCTCGATCTCCATGATCGCGGCAGGCAGCCGTTCTCGGTTGATTGGCTTCAGGCAGATCTCATTGAGGGCATAGTAGACTTCGCTGGCCGGATGGCCTTGCGACTTTCCCTCTCCACGGGCGGCCAAGGGATCCCCTTGCCCCAACTGCGGCTGTTCCCAAATCTGGGCTTGCAACATCATGCGGGCTTGCAAGAAAAAATCCCCTGCCTGAATGCGATCCCAGGGATCCTGTTGCAGCACCCGCTCCGACTGGGCCAAAAACCCCAGCCTACCCCCCACTTTGATTGGCAAAATCGGGATCCCATAGGAGGCTAGGTATCGTGCCGCCGCCAACACCGAGCCATCTCCCCCCAGCACCACCGCCAGATCGATGGGATCCGAGGTGGCCTCCAAAAAGACTGGGTAGGGGTTGTGGTGCAAGCCAGTGGGAGCTGTCAACACCGTAACACCGCGCCGGCGCAACTGTTCAGCACACCTCTGACAAGCGGCTTTGCTCTCCCGATCCCCCTCTTTGTAGGCAATCACCACCAAGCCCAAGTCCATGGTCAACCTCATCAAGGGATCCCTGTCGATTGTCCCCTTCTTCAGACTGGGGATTGCTCAGGATAATCCAGACTATCCCCCCCAAAGTTAACCAGAAAACGTTCTCTTGGACGGTGAAACCGATCACCGCAGCTCTCCCTTGAGCGTCACTGCCCCCGCCAGAGCTTTCTTCTACAACTTTTAAGTAACAGTTAAGTAAATCTGAGAAGTCACCTTGAAGAATCAACCGAAAACCCCGCCATTTCCAACCGATGGCCCCAACTGGGATCCCTGAGTTCAGCCGCGACCTAGGCTGATGCAGACCTCAGCAATTCGGTTTATGGTATGGACATCCTCGCCTCAATCCCCCTTCTCCAAGCTGCAAACCCATGACCGCAGATCTCACCAATCGCATTTTGGGCGACCGCTACCAACTGATTCAAGAAATTGGTGGCGGTGGTATGGGATCCGTCTTCCGCGCCTTAGACTTACACAACAACGGCCAAGAGGTAGCTGTCAAGATCTTATATGCCCCCATGCTGCTGAGCCGGGGTGACTTCCAGACAGACTTGCGCCGTCGCTTTGCCGAAGAGATCCGCGTTAGCACCCTTCTGGGGCAGCATCCTCGCATCGTCAAGGTTTTGGATCACGGCCAAGAGGGGGAGCAGGCCTACTTGGTGATGGAGTACCTCAAGGGGCAGGATCTGGGCAAGCTGATCCGAGAAAAAGGGGCTTTGCCGGTTCGACAAGCCGTTCGACTAGCCTTGCAGGCCTGTGAGGGGCTGCACTTTGCCCACACGTTTCAGGCCAAGGTAGAGGGTCGCGAGATTCGAGGCGTTATCCATCGCGACATCAAACCCAGCAACCTCTTCATCGAGCAAGTTTTTCAAAATGGCAAGCTTATCCCCCAACTGAAAATCCTCGACTTTGGCGTGGCCAAAACCCTGGCGGATCACACCCTCAGCCTGGGCACCCAAAAAGGGGGAGGATTTATCGGCACAGCTCGCTACGCCTCTCCCGAACAGATACGGGGCAAAGCCTTGGATGCCCGCTCGGATATCTACTCCTTTGGGGTAGTGCTCTACGAGATGCTGACGGGATCCATGCCCTTTCAATTGGAAACTGACTCTTTGCACAGTTGGATCCACGCCCATTGTTACGAAAGCCCAATCGAGATCAACCCGAAGGCAGCCCCCCAGCCGATCCCACCCCCTTTAGCAGCCGTGGTGATGGATTGCCTGAAAAAAAACCCAGACGAACGACCGCAAACGATGCGGGAGCTGGGGGAACGACTGCTGCAAGCCTATGACCTGACGGCAACCACCCAACTCTCTAGTGGCCAAGCCAGCACTGTGATCCTGCCCACCGGCAGTGCCAAGCCTCAACAGGATGCTCCACCCTCTTCTAAGTCCAAGCCACCGATCCAAGCCACCCGCAATACAGGATCGGCTTCTGGAGCCTTTGAAGATATCCGCGATGAGGATCTGGATCTCATCGAAGATGAGCCGGTCTCTCCCCCTCCTCCAGGTGCAGGGATCCCCTATTACATCACCGAGCGGGAACCCTCCTCAGCAGAAGCTCCGCCGGAAACACCGGATCCCTCCCCCCAAAGTGAGGATGAAACTCCCAAAACGCCCTCCACAGTGATCCCAGCCAGCAACGCTCTCCCGACCGTTCAGGATCCCCCCGTCGCTCGCCCTGCCACGCCGGCACGAACCGATACTCCCCGCACTCGCCCTCTGCGGCAAGCTGCCCCCCAAACGGTTCTACAGCCTTCCGGCAGCAGTCTGAAGTGGGTCTTGGCCGGGGGATCCCTAGGCGTTATGGCTTTGCTGGCCGCCTTTTTGCTGTGGCCACGCCCAACGATCCGCGATAGCCGGGAAGAACCGGATCCGATCCCTACCGCTGAAGTAACCCCAACACCTACACTCGAACCTGCTCCCACTCCAACGCCGACACCCACCCCGACTCCAGCACCAACACCCACTCCGACACCGACGCTTACCCCTATCCCTCGATTCACCCCGCTTGTCCCTCGTACTCCTACCCCCACCCCGACTCCATCCCCCACTCCCACTGCCACACCTGCCCCAGCAACGCCAACACCTGCGGCAGAGCTGGCCCTCAGCGGCGAGTGGCTTTACGAGGGAGGATCTTTTATCTGGCAGGGATCCCTGTGCAAGGTCAATGTTGCGGCTGGCGTCCAGGAAACCGTCTCCATTCGTCAGGAGGGCAACCAGATCAGCGTTTCCTCCCCCAGCTTTTCTGAGCGCAGTGGCCAGCTCATCGGCAACCAACTTTCTGTTAGCGGCAGAATAGGGGGTAGCGGTACCCCAACCGTTGCTTGGAGTGGCACGGTCAGCCCTGACGGGCGCGTGATTCGCGGCAGAGCCACCTGTGGCAGCGCTGACTTTGCCATCAAGCTCACCCGCCAGAGCTAGAGGCCGACACCCCCCCCTCGGTCTCCGCCACCGCCGTTTTCCCTGTCGTCAGGCTTCTGCTGGATGGGAGGGGGAGGAGGAGGCGCGGCAGAGGTTTCCCTCACCACCTCGAGGGTATAGGGACCTCGGCCTGGGCTACCCGGAGCAACGCTGCGGGAATTCTGGGCCCAGTAGCTTTGCACCAGCACTGAGTAACAGCGGTCTAGCCGTACTGGGATCGTCAGCTCGGAGGTGGTGAAATCACCAGGCTTTGCGTCATCGTTGATGAAGAAGAATTCCGGATCAGTCTCCCTGTTGACATCAAGACCAAAGATGACCAGCACAGGGTCGAAGACTGGACTAGTTAGGCGGATAGTAACTCCTGTAACATTGGCTGCAGAAGGAAAGTAAAGGAATCCATCGACATAAAAGGTAAACGTGCCAGGGGGAGGTGGAACTTCCCGGGCATTTATGACATTGTCCCTCTCATCGAAGTAGATCTCCAAGTCGCTATTTGGCCCCAAGGTTCCACTGCGCCTATCCCCCTGTCGGCGCAGACCAATCGATGCAAAAAGGCCTGGACTGAAGGCTTGTTCGCAGACGTTCACCAGAGGCGGTATTGTACTCCCTCCACTTCCTCCACAGCCTGCCAAAACCGCAGCTGAGGCCAAAAGGCCCAAGAACAGCCTCTGCAGGGATCCCTGCGGAGCTCTAGAAGCATTCGATGCTGGCCCTGGCATAAGCACTCCTTCGGATCATCAATGTTCCTCTAGATTACGATGATTTGAGCAATTCTCAGCAAAATGCAGATCACTGACAGGATTTTCCCACGTTTAGGCTTGCACCGGCCTGGGGGGGCTGTTCCGCTGTTGACCTCGAGAAGGGAGCTTCAAGGGCGTAGTGGGGCCGTTGAGCCAATTTTGTCCTCAGGAAGGGATCCAGAGCAAAACCCTTTTTCGCAGTGGGCTAACCACTACTGGCGTCGGGCTTCCTGGTGAGGAAGAAATGGGCCAGGGCTGCCACACATTCTCGATCTTCGAAGAGTAGGTGGCATCGCTGCCGAACCTCCTCAGCCATGTGGTAGCGAAACTTAGAATCGGATCCCAGTTTTACGGCCAAATCCTCATAGCTTTTCAGATCCGAGGCAATTAAGCTGTCCAGCTCCATTCTTTTGAGAATGGCATAGGTATGCCGGCCCCGCATCAGCTTTCCAGGGCAAGTGATCACAGGCAATCCGACCGCAACGGCCTCTAAGGTGGTGATCCCACCTGACCAGCCATAGGAATCTAACATAAGATCGGCACAGCGGTTGAGATCCAAGTAGTCTTGATAATCCAATCCGGGCAGGATCAGGCAGTGGTCTTCTACATTGAGGCCATACAAAGAAAAAGCCCGGGTGAGCCGTTCCCGAAATTGTCGGGCAATAGCAGCATTGGGTAGAGCCAAAAAAACAAATTGAGCGTTGGGCACTCGCTGAGCAATAGCGGCAAAAAGATAGTCATATTGGGGCAGATATTTACCCAAGTATTGACAAGTTAGGTAAACCACTGCATCTTCACGCAGGCCGAAATCCTCACGATAGCGCTTTTGCTGAGGCAAAACCGGCTTTTCGAAGCAAGTGCCCAAATGAGGTAAACGAATCAGGGTTTCACTATAATGTTCTTGAGCATCCTCTGGCTCCATTAAATCGCTGGAGAGGAAATAGTCAATCGTAGAAAGTCCAGAAGTTATAGGATGAGCCCAAGTGGAGCACTGTATCGGTGCCAGTCTCAGGGAAGCCAGTTGCAGAATGAGAGGCGAAAGGCCGATCTCCAAATACACCAAAATATCCAACTGATCCTGCAGGATTTGTCGGGCTGCATCCTCAAGTCCGGTGGGAATGTGTCGAAACACATCGGCATATTGACGATACCGGTCTGTCATGAAATCGGTTCTGGGATCCAAGTGATAAGCGAAAACTTGAAACTTCTGCTTAGAGTTAGCCTGTCCATCAATCCAATTAGCATTTAGGTACTTAACCCAACCCAGAGATAAGCGGCTGTAAGAGCAAGCTCGCATGGAAGCTGAGGCAAACCCAACTCGGATGGGATCCTCTGGCTGGGATTGGTGAGGAAGATATCTCCACTGGGAATAGCAAGCGTTGACTATACGTTGAACAAACTGGGCATATTTTTTCTGTAAATCCAGGTCGTTGTAGCCTTGGTACTGTAGGTAGTGATTGGTTCCCAGTCCTGATGCCCACAGCGCTGTGCGACATTGCTCCTCTGTTTCTAGGGGAGTTTCCTCAATAAGACGATCCAGGTGCTCAACAAAGCGAGCACGAAAGGAGTTGAGCTCTTCCTCACTCTGATAGACTGCCGGCAAGTAGAGATGATAAAACCAACGAGCCTGTTCTAACTGGGGATCCAAAGCCAATGCTTTCTCCAGGTGATCCAAGGCAACAGCGTGTTCTCCTTGATCTCGGTAGGCGATAGCCAGATTCAGATGCACCTCTTCCAAAGGGATCCCTGCTGCTCGATCCGAGTTTACCAACAGGGAATTGAGCAGGGGGATCGCCTCTTCGCAGCGACGTAAGTTAACGAGGATCTTGCCAGCTTGAAAGGCGGAAAGAGTGGCATCGGGATTGAGGTTTAAGCTCTGCTGGTAGCAGGATAAGGCTTTCTCCCATTGGCCCGAAGACTCGTAGACCACGCCTAAGTTGTGATGATAAAGAGCTACGCAAGGATTTAACTCAATAGCCTCGGCAATTAGCGCAGCTGCCCATTCCAAATCCCCCTTGGTCTGGGCCACCGTTCCCAGCAGGTGCAAAGCGTCGGCTTGCTCAGGAAAATCCGCCAAGATTTCGGAGTAAATGGCCTCTGCTTGCCGCAAATCTCCTGCTTGCTGGGCTTGGATCCCGGCTAGAAGTTTGTTTGTAAGTATCCAGTCTGACATCTACTACAAGATGGCTAGAAATTCTCCTGACTTGTCTGCCCAGTATAGTTTTTTCCAGTTATAGTCAGTTCAGTTGGGGATAAGATGACTTTACAGGCAAGATAACATGCAGGTAGACCTAAAGAGGAAGCTTAGATCTGAGAGAGAGTCGTATTTGTTCCGCTCCGTGGCTCATTTTTTTACTTTGTTCAGCTACTTTACCTAAACGTAAGCTCTGCTCAGGTAACAGAGACAGCCGTAGTTACCTTGAGAAATCTCCCCCTGCCAGAGGAGATGAGAGGGATCCAACATCTGGTCAATCTGCTTGCGGTCTTGCTCAGAAGTAAACTCCACGTAAATCACCTTGATGTCTTTGAGCTGCTCTTGCAAGCTGGTCAACACCTCCACCTCATCTCCACCTGTAGCTACCCTGAGCACATCGATGGGCTCCAAACCCAACTCCTTGAGGGCTGCCCTGGCTTCCCGGAAAGGGAGCAGCTGCTCCACTCCCCACTCGGCCTGAGGATCCTCCGGCCAGAGGCGACGGGTTCTGCAACTATCCTGCCCCGCCAGCCCCACCGAATGCACAAAGCAGTTGCCCAAGCTGAGAATATTCTGCCGCAGCAGGTGTAGAGCTAGGGGATCCACCTCGAAACAGTGAATAGCCGCCTCAGGGTGAAGAGTTCTGAAACAAGCGCTGGCCACGCCCACCCCCGCTCTCACATCCACGACAACCCTGACATCAGAAAGAACAGAAACAGCAGGCTGATAGACTCGACTAAGTCTGGCCACCGTTCCTTCGTACTCGACGCCTTCGTACCCCCGCAGCCAAGCTGACGGAACGGAGCTGCGGCCTTGGACTAAGTCAATGAGAAAAGTTTCTGTTATGTTTCCCGCATTGGCAAAGAGGAGCTGGGTGTCTTCTCCCAGGATGAAAGCAAAGCTGGTTCTCAAAGGCCGCCCCAGCCGCTGCAAGTCTCCCACCGTGCACACCACCGCATCAAAGCTGGGCCAACTGCTCGGCTCCCCCCTCACCTCATGCACCCGCTCGGACACTCCAACCTGCTGCAGCAGGGCACACGGATCCCCAAACCCCTCTTCCACATACAGCTCCAGCCGCGGCAGGTCCAGCAAGTCTGCTGCTATCACTTCCGGACAACCTTGGCTAACCAGCACCTGCAGCCGCTCTTGCACTCGATGCAGCTCTTGGATGGGCTCGTAAATCCCCAGCCGTGTGTCTATCCAAGCCGAGCTGGCCGTGCTGACAAAGTAGCGCACATCAGAGCGGGGCGAGTAACGAAAGGGCTCTGGCAGCTCTCCCCCAAACACCCAGTCCAGCAGGTTCTGAATGCGGTGGCGGGGATGCCAGTGTTGGTCGAAAGTGTGATAAGCGCGGCGGGCAATTTGAATGGCCTCCTGGGGATGGTCTAGGTAGTAGCGGATTTTCTCCAGGAGTTGGGCTTCGGAGTTGTAGGTGTCGCAGTAGGTGCCGGGCGCCAAAAGTTCGTCCAATCCTGAGGCGAAGGAGAGCTGGTCGGTGAGCAGAAAGCCCCCTGCAGAAATCACTTCCAGGTTCCTTAAGTTCAGATCCCCATTTTGGCTGCAGTTAAAGGAAATCAGAGAATGGGCAAACCATTTGGCTGCCTCTTGGCGGTTGGCTGTTTTGATGAGGATGGGCAAATCTGCATTCTTTATGGCTTGAACCAGCCGGCAACGCCTGGGATGGCGGGATCCCTGTTGGCCGATAAAGACCACTTGATTTTCTCTATCTTCCACCCAATCGTGGGTGACGGTGCGCATAGAGATAAGAGGCAACCAGGCAAGATTCTCAGCGCCTGCTGCGGCAAACCAGTGCAAATGCTGGAAGTTATAGGCAGTAGCGACGTAATCAAAGCCTTCAGTAGCCCAGTAGGCCAAGAGATGGTTGATGGGAAACTCCCAGTGGTGGGTGTCTCCAGCTAGCAAGAGTGTGGGGCATTTAAACTTCCTTGTATTTAGGGGATTACTCTGGTCAACGCTGGAAGTCCAAACAATAACTAGGTCAAACTCCTTATTTGTAATTTGCTCAGACTGCTGCACAAAGTCATAGAGGTCATAGTCTCCCTCTGGGCACTCCACCAATTCCTTAGAGAGATTGACAAAGTTTAGTCCAAAGCGCTTGGCTCTCCTCTTGGGGCAAAGACTGACCTGCCGATCTGAAAGCTGCGGGGGCGGGATATAGTCTGGCGGAGTTGGCTAATTGAGGAGAATTCGCGGAGCATTGGCCTTGATGTCTTGCATTTCTCGACTCCCCAAGTTGAGCGGCAGGTTCTTCTAGCTCCTACAGGCTACTAGGATTGGACACAACAACAAGGGATCTCTGTTGCCCTGGAAAACGATAAGCCGAGCATAGGTTATAAGCAACCCCATGGATCCCTGTCTGCAAGAGCCGAATCCAGTTTACCTGCCTGGATGGCCCCTACCCAAGACGAGCTCTCCTACGACAATGGCATACCCATGGAAAGCTGGCGGCACACGTGCCAGATGGACTTGCTCATCTCCACCACCCATGCCGAGCGAGGTTTTGAGGCTGTACCCAGCGAAGTGGGAGGGTAGGAGGCCACCTGGATTCTGTGGGCCACTGCCGCTGGGGAACTGATGCCTGCCAAGGCTGAACTGGAGCAGCAAAGGGCTGAGCGCCTGGCCTAAAAGTTGTGAGAACTGGGGGTGGATCCGGGTACATTAAGCTAGAGCAGACGTCAGGGATCCCTCCCCATGGATTGCCAAGACCTTGCTCAGGATCTTCTCCTAGAACTGGAGCAAGCTCAGAGTCTCACCCAGCTCTTAGATTGGGCTTTAGCCTGCCTTCCTAGCCAGCAAATCTTCTGCCAGATTGGCTGGGAAGAGTCCGCAGCTGTTTTGCAGGCAATGCTTCGCTATCCTGAAAAGTTAGCAGTGATTCTACGGAATCCCCTACAGAGCTCATCCGAAAAGTCAATCAGCACAGAAGATATCCAAACTCAAATTTCTCAATTGGGATTAGAAGAACGGGTTCTACTTTTGGAAGGTTCTGTTCCTGCCCTTCTAGCAGATCTATGGCACTGGTTCCCAGAGACCCAGATTGGCGTTTGCTTCCAGACTGAGCTCACCGATTATCGCACCCATCTACTTCGATCGTTGCTACTGCGGAATTACTTGGCTGACTTAGCCCTATACTTAGTTAACCATTGCCGCTACGGAGCCATAGCCCAAGCCAACCTAGATTTGATGGGGGTGGATCCCAGTTTTCACCTGCAGAAGATTTTGCCCAATCTAGGCCAAGGGATCCATCTCCTCACTTGGGATCCCCAGCACAAAGGGTTAACCGAGCAGGATCTCGCTCACATCCAAGCAATTGGCCCTGGATCACTGCTGGCAGCTAACCCGGTATTCCTGACTTTTACCCAGCCGGATCCCTCAGAACCCAACCGGTTTTACCCCTGTAAATACATCAAGCTGGATAACTTCCTGCCTCAAGAGCTCAACCAAGCCATTCTCCAACATGCCATTACCCACCAAGACAAGTTTATCCCTTCCAAGAGCTACAGCAAGAGCAACACCGAGGCAGAGTCACTAAAATTTCGCCGCTCCCTGAGGCTGGACTTCGCTTACTTTCAGGAGCATGGATCCCTGCTGCGAGAAAAAATTGCGGCTGTTGCTCCCCAAATCTTCGCCGAGCTAGGCATTGAGAACTTTGACATTCAAATCTTTGAGATGGAGATGATTGCCAGCCATGATGGCTGCTTCTTTACCGCCCACACCGATAACTCCTACCCACAAACTGCCTTCCGCCAGGTGAGCTGCGTATATTACTTTCACAAAGAGCCAAAGCCTTATCGAGGAGGTGAGCTGCGCATCTACGATACCCAAAGGCAAAAACCTCATCCGCCACTCCTGCACGGAGCATACGATGAGGTGATCCCGACCAACAATAGCATCGTCTTCTTCTCCAGCAGTTGCCTACATGAGATCCTGCCGGTATTTAGCCCTAGCCAAGCCTTTGCCGATAGCCGCTTCACTATCAATACTTGGCTAGGAGCCAAGCAATTCACCTAAAGGCTTGCAGCTCCACCATGGCCAGAGTTTGCATAATTACCACTGTTCGGGATCCAGGCGTGTGCTTGGAGTCGTTCATTCGCTATCACCTTGCCCTTGGAATTGCCCATATTTATATCTTCTTTGACGATCCAGAGGATCCCGCTATTCAGGTGGCACTTCAGTTTTCCGATGTAACGGCTATTCCCAACGATGAAGCTTTGCAAGTCCAACAAGCATTGGGGAATGTTCTCTACCCAAAATATGGCCCTCATGTTGGCTATGAGGTCATGGCTCGTCAGATCCTTAACGTAGAAATGGCTATACAACTTGCCTTGGATCAAAACATGGACTGGATTCTTCGTATTGACGGAGACGAGCTTTTTTATCCTGGCCAGACAACGGCTCCAAATTGGTTTGATCGAGTAAGCGACGACATATTTCAAGTTACGTTCCTAAACCACGAAGCAGCTCCTGAAGTATTTGAAGTCGAGGACTATTTTCGCGATGTCACTCTATTTAAGAAAAACCCTGCTGCCTTAGAGCCAGGACTCTGTACTGAGTTTCAGAGAGTTTCCGGCAAGAGTCAATACTTTTTAGCTTATCAAAATGGAAAGTCAGCAGCTCGGATCTATCCCTCTCTTCTGCCTAACAGCGTACATAGCTTTGATATTCCAGGGGATCATACTCTAGTAACGTCGTCTCCCTCTATTTTGCACTACTTGAACTGCGGATTCCAGAACTACTATAAAAAATACGCCCAACTGGGAAACTTTCCCGACTACTGGTGGCGCTCCAAGTCTAATCCTATTCGGGTGCCTTTTCACTTAACCTCACGGGATGCTTACTGCTCGGGAGATAGAACTCGCATGGAAGCTCTCTATCAGGAGTTTATACTTTACAACAATCCTGAAGCCAGTCAAAGCCTCATGGAAAACGGCATTCTCACACGCATTTGCTACCCTTCCCAGCTACTGTCATCTCTCTCTACCTCACCGGTTTAGTCTGAGCTCTTATCCGCTCTCCAGTGCGAGACTAGTCAGGGTAAGAAAAAGGCTCCCTATAGGGAGCCATGGAGTACTTGAAGTGAAAAGAGAAATTATTCAAAGACGTTGCAGCTCTTACCAACAAAGGTAGCCAGATCAGTCACAGCTGCCTCCTGCGCTCCCAGCCCAATGGTGCATTGAATGTTTGAACCAGACCTGGTGATGTATGGAGCACCTTTGGATGTTGTGTCCCACCTTAGTGCGTGAGGAGCACTGGTCGAACGGTTACTAGCCACTGGTGTCTGGTAGTTGGGAGCCCTCCACGGATCGTTCATGTACTTGTCCTTATTTGCTCCACCGTGCTTGATCGTAGCATACTCGTCAGGATAGACGCCGAAGTCGAGTCGGTAGACTTCAGAAGCACGGCCTACTTCAGTGAGAGCCGCTTGAGCTTCGGCTGTACGGGAGCGGCGCACTTGGTTTAAGAACTGCGGGATTGCCACTGCAGACAGCACACCCACAATTACAATCACCACCAACAGCTCAATCAGGGTGAAGCCCTTGGCTTTGGAGAGAATTTGCTGAGCCAGTTTGGCCCGCAACAGAGACTGACGAGACTTTGCGCTCATGAGTACCAGATCCTTTAGCAAACTAGAGAGTTAACTGTGCAGTTCACCTGCTAGTGCTAACTTACCCCGCTCAAGGGCGATTCATAACAGCCTGCTCCCTGGCGCAATTGCGGATTTTTGCCAGATGAGCCTGACACAGGTCAGTGGTTTAGCTGAGCCGGCCTCAGCATGGCAGATTAAGACTAGCACTCTTCCTTCAACCTATGAACCCTGCGCTGCAAGCCCGGATCCTGGAAGCCAAGCAACTGTTTCAGCAGTCTCCCGATGCTTTTGTGGAGTGGTTGGTGGCTTTTTACCGAGAGCAAGACGCAAAGGATTGGCGGGAGTTCCTGTGGGGTTTCTTTGACCTCTCCTCAGCCAATGATTTGGCTTCCCCCTCTGAGCCAGAGGCAATTACCTTGTCAGCGCTGGAGCAGGCCTTGGCTGCTGGCCAGCTGAGCCTTGCTTACCAGCTCTACACGCCTCTGGTGAGAACAGGGATCCTGTCCCAGGAGAAAGTCTTGGATTTGTTGCTATCCCTCGCAGGTCGTCTGGAAAACAGCCCCACGCAGGGTCCACTGCAGCCTCTCCAGATTTGTCTGAAGCTGCGGGAGATGGCCTTTGAGCTGGATCCAAGCCGGCGGGACAATACTCAAGTTTTGCTGATGCGGGCTCTGCAAGCTCAGGACGAGCTGGCCGTAGGCTTTTACGGGCAGGCTTTACTCGAGCACTTGGCCAGTTTGGAAGACGATGAGACCTTGGACATCACCCAAGAGCCGCTCCTGACCCAGTTACTCACCCAACTCTGGGATGACGGCTACTTGGATTTGTTTTTTGAGTTGGCCACAGCCTTACAAGCTCATCTGCTGGAGAGTCAACAATCCGGATTTGCCGCTTTACTGGCCCAACTGGCTCATGCTGCGGATCCCGAGCAGGCGAAGCGCTATGAAGGTTTGTGGACGATAGAGGACTTAATCGGTGACTTTTTTCAGAGGGCAGCCCGCGCCTTCTTCCAGAACTCTACCAGTGATGGCTATTCCATTTTAGGAGAAGCTCTCATCACGGCGGCCGAGAGCTCACAGGTGCAAGAGAACTTTACTCTTCGTCTATCCCTTCTATCAGAATCGATGGAAAAGTTGATCCATGCTGCCCAGCCAGAACGGATAAACCTTGTTATCCAGAAAATTATAGACTTAATTTTATCGAGGGAAGCCGACTTAGGATCACTAAGAATTAACGATGAAAATCTACTCGAGAGTCTAACGATTGCTAAAGCCATTCTGTTTCGAGTTTGCTTTTGCTGGAGCTATCTAACTGATGATCGTTCTCTGATTCGTCGTTACCAGCAGATTGGTGGTAGAATCTTTAACGATTGCCTAAGCTTAATGGCTTTTCAGCGAGACTTCCTCTGGTCAGAGTATTGGCAGAGAAACCAGCAAGATTACTGCAGATCCGGTAGAGCTGAGCGCAAGTTGCGAGTGGGCTTTTTGGGTAGCTGCTTTCATCGGCACTCGGTTGGCTTTCTCAGTGAGGCTACTCTCAGGAACCTATCTCGCGATCTTCTGGACGTTGTCTACTACTACTACCAGGGGTGGAAAAATGAAGATATGGCCAGTCATGACAATATGTATCAAAAGTTTCGCTCTCACGAAAATCTCCATTTTCGCTTTTTTCCAGGAGAAACCAAGCCGCCTCAAGTAGCTGCTCAAGCGCGTGAGGATCGCATCGATATTATGATATTTATGGACTCTATTACCTGCCACGATGCGAATATTGTAGCAGCTTTGCGAGCTGCCCCCATCCAAATTGGTTGGCTTGGCGGAGATGCTGTCGGTTTGCCAGAATTTGATTACTTTTTCGCCGATCCCTATATCCTTCCTGAAGATGCACAGGCCGATTACCACGAAAAAATTATCCGCTTGCCTAGCTACTGTGCTGTGGACTATCTGGACGTCCTGCCCGCTGATAAGATAGATTTCAGAGCTAAGCTGAGAATCGATCCGCAAGATATTGTTCTTCTAACTGCGGCCAGTGCCTACAAGCGCACCCCTGAATGCATTGATGCTCACCTGCAGATTCTAAAAGCCGTACCTAACGGTATCCTAATTGTCAAAGGCTCAGGGGAAATTGCCACAGTTATCAGGCGTTACCAGGAAAGAGCTAAGGAATTGGATGTTTTGGATCGCGTCCGTTTTCTAGCTCAAGCAAGCAGCGTGGAAGAGCACCGGGGCCAACTAGCTTTGGTGGATCTTGTTCTCGATACCTTTCCCTACACAGGTGCAACCCACACTATGGAAGCTCTCTACATGGGTGTGCCAGTTCTTACCTTAGTAGGTCGCCATTACTACGGCCGAATGAGCTACAGTCTGCTAAAAAATATCGGTCTTGAAGATTGTATCACTTGGTCAGTAGAAGAGTTTATCCAACGTGGGATCCAACTGGGCAATGGTCCAAAGTGGATTAACCAGATCAAGAGGAATATCAGGGATTCCCGTCGTTGGTCAGTAATTTGGGATCCAAGAGAACATGCTCGCAGCATGGAAGCTGCCTTCTTCCATATTCTAGAAGGTAAATCCCACGAAACTTATACGTTTCACCCCAACGACTTGTACTCAACTCCAGATGAATGGAACCAAGCTGGGATCGAGCTCATTCGATCCCTAAGTGCTGATGCTTCAGTCTCAACACGTCAATCTGCTTGGGAAGAGGCACTATCCCTGTGGCGAAGAAGTTTGGCTAAGGATCCCCGCCATATTCCCTGCTGGCTAAATCGAATTCATGCCCTGCTGGTACTGGGCGATCGTTCTCGTGCCTTTGAAGATGCCTATGCTCTACTAGAGTTTCTGTGTACAGAAGCGGCAGGTTTACGTCCTTCCAAAGCGATAGATCTCCCCATCTGGGTTGAAAGCGAAGTTTCTGCCCGCCCAAATGCTTACACGAAACACAGTTACCTCTATTATTTAGCCAGATGGATAGCTACTCATATTGGAGTCGTATACAGCCCAGAAGCCATGCGATTTTGGAACCTAACTTATTCGATAGATCCAGATGATGAACAAGCAGCTCTGGCGGTAGCGATTGAGCTTCTCTCGCAGAAAAAGATAGAAGGGCTAATACCAATTAACCATATACTTAGCCTTGATCCAACTCATCGCCAAGCATGCCTGGTCAAGGAAATTGCACTGTGGGAGGTTGTGTCTCAAGTGCAAACAGCCTCTTTCCCTGCGCAGCCCGATCTCTATTTTGACTATGAAAATTGCAGACTCTCCCTCGAGCCTTCGTTCTCGAGTATCGTCACCCGCGTCCTACTTACTCAAGGAGAATGGTTTGAGAGCGAGATTAGCTTCTGCAAGCACTTTTTAAGACCAGGGATGAACGTAATCGATGTAGGGGCAAATGTTGGAGTATATACTTTCCTTGCTGCGCATCGAGTAGGCCCTACGGGTAGTGTAATCGCAATTGAGCCCACGGCTTCTTGTCTTCAGTGTATGCGGAAGACAATAAGTGCCAGCTCCCTAGAGGATGTTGTCTTCCTTATCGAAGCTGCTGCCGGTGAGCATGAAGGCACTGTTCAGTTAGGAGAAGAAAGATCTGGGGCATTTAACTCTATCGGAAATCCGAAGCAGGCATCAGGGCAGGCGTCAAATAATGGTGAAGGAAAAATTGTGAATCTTGTTACCCTGGACTCTGTGTGGCGTTCGAAAGGTGAACCCCGGATTGATCTTATCAAGATTGATGTAGAAGGCGCGGAAGAGCAGGTCGTTTCCGGCAGTCTAGAGTTGCTTGCCGCCAGTCACCCTGTTCTTATTCTTGAAAACAAGCACGGCCCTAAAGTTACTGGAACTTCTACAGCTAAAATACTGGAGCCTTTGGGATATGAGTTTTACACCTACAACCATTTCCTGAATAAGCTAGCCAAGATCAAGGTCAAGACTCAGCAATACTCGATTTCTACTCTAAACATTATTGCGATTCATCCTTCAGATCTGGAAAAAGTTGCAGACATGATATCGGTTTAGAAAGTTGGATCCGAATTTTGCTCTTTTGCTTGTGTTGAGCAAGGAGCTTTCCAGGGCTGGGTGGTTTCTGTTGTACGAGCAAGTCATTCAACTTTTCTGGGGAACAGAGCTTGCAGTGGGGGTGGGCAATCGTAAGTAGACAGCTCATGCCAAGAAGTCCAACTGACGTTAGACACTGCAGGCGCCGCGAGCAAGCCAATTTGAGCAAATTCAACTAACCGGAAGAGCGTAGCAACTGCATCAGCTGCTGGGGCGTCATCTGCTCGTAGGGCTCAAAGGGCTGGTGGATCCAAGGGTTATCCGGCAAATAGTCCACATAGTAGTCGGGTTGATAGACGGAGGCGGCCTTGTACCACAGTACGCCGGTGCGGATCTCCTCGATGTAGAAGCCGTAGTGGTGCTTGAGCCAGTGGACAGAGCGCTTTAGGGTCATGCCAGAGTCTGCCAGATCGTCCACCAACAGCACGTGGCTGCCCAGGTTGGCGGTGGTCATGGCTAGATCCCGCGAGAAGGTCAGTTGCCCCCGCTGGCGGTTACCGGGCCCAGAGTAGGAAGAGGCTGAGAGAATAGCCAGGGGCAGGTCGAAAAGACGGGCCAAGGTATCGCCGATGCGCAGCCCCCCCTTGGCAATACAGACGATTTGGTTAAATTCCCACCCGCTTTCGTAGACTTTGACGGCCAACTCCTCGATTTTGCGGTGGTAGTCGGCCCAGGTAATGGAAATTTCGTGCAAGGGATCCCCCTCTACCCATCTAGAGTGCTCAGTTTAATAATGACGCTTCTCCCCTCGACTAGGGACTAGCTTTCTTTCAGAGGGATCACCTTCACCCAATGGGCATAGACGGGATCCCGATTTTCGGTAATTGCCGTCAGCTTCTGCCGCAACTGCTCGGTGATGGGGCGGGAGGGGGGCAGGACGTACTGCTCGATCTGGCGGATGGGCGTAATCTTGGCAGCAGTGCCAGTCAGGAAAGCTTCATCGGCAATCAACAGCTCCGACTTATCGACAGGCCGTTCTTGGGTAGGGATCCCCAGATCACGGGCCAGGGTGAGGACACTGTCGCGGGTGATCCCTTCCAAGATATCTTGGTCGAAGCTGGGGGTAATCAGCACGCCATTGCGCACGATGAAGATGTTCATGCCCGAGGCTTCGCTCACTTTGCCCTGGGAGTTCATCAAAATGGCCTCGTCATAGCCAGCCTGCGCCGCCTCGGTTTTGGCCAAAGAGGAAGTGATGTAGGCGCCGGTGATCTTGCCCCGCAATGGTAGGCTGCGATCCTCTTGCCGGGCCCAAGAGCTGATGCGGCAACTGACTCCCTCTGGCGAGAGGTAGTCCCCCAGTTCCAAGCCGTACACGAAAAAGTCTTTCTCAATGTTGTGCAGCCGCGGCGAGATGCCTAGGTCGGAGGTGTACACCAAGGGGCGGATGTAGAAAGACGTGGAGGGACGGTTTTTTCGGATCAGCTCGACGATCACCTGCTCAATCCGTTCAGCAGGGAGATCAAAACAGAGCAGGCGGGCGCTTTGACTCAGTCGTCGGCAATGGCGATCCAGACGGAACACCAGAACTTGATCCGGGTTTTGCGGATCAGGGATCCCGCGTAGGCCGCCGAACGCCGCTGTCCCGTAGTGCAGAGCATGGGTGGCAATGGAGATCTTCGCCTCAGCAAAGGGGACAATCTGGCCCTGAAAGTAGGCGTAGGGCAGAAAATCTGGCATGGTCGGCACCCACCGGGGTAGGAATGAGAGGTAGGAATATTATCACCGATTCGTGCAGCGCCGGTAGCCCCAACCTTGGAGCTGCACAGGACGCCGACATTGCTTCTCTGCCTGGGGCAGCAGCACTCGAGATGGGTGTAGGTGCATTCCTTCCCTACAGCGGTGTTCTTCAGCCAGTCCATTTCTGAGAGGGCTAGATTGGAGGAGCAAACAGTCCATAGCCGAAGAGGGGCCGAGCAACTACACCCTATGACGCAAGGGGGATGAACTCCTTGCGAAGGCAACGGTGCTCCTTGTGGCAAGGCTTCTTGAGTCTCAGGGTGGTAGGGTAAGGATGGGGTTACTCAAACAGTTGCAAATGAGACCTGCAAAACTCTCTATTGCTTCCTTACTTTTGCTTGGCATTTTGCCCCTCGGCGGCCCGATGCTACTGGTAGGTGGGAGCATGAAAACTGCTTTTGCCCAATCTTCTGCTCCGCCTATCCCCATTAAGGAAGCTATTCGGATCGCTCGATCTGCTGTTCCCAATGCTGTGATCAAAGAAGTTGAGTTGGAGCGCGAAGATAGACGCCTAGTTTGGGAAGTGAAATTTACCAACGATATTGAAGTTAAGATCGACGCCACTACCGGCAATATTGTCGATATCGACGACTAGCACCCAGGAGATGCCCCCTGCATAGGCGGGGGTGAGCGTTGCCGGAAAAGGCTGTAGCTGCTACTGCTTGATGAAAAAGTAGCGACCTTGAGAACTGCGAAAGCTGGGTTGTGCAAAGGTCAGGGATCCCTTTCCTTTTGGGCATGGGGAAAGCGTCTACACGGTAGCTGCCTGATGGCTGAAGCCGGTTCGACTGCCGGCCGAGGACAGGTGGCCGAGTCAGTCTGAGCTAGAATGCTGTCTATCCGTCTTGCTGCTCCCCCTGATGGACGACCCCCCTTTAGCCTCGGCGGCTACTTTCCCCAACACTGAGCTTTCGTGGGGAGATGCGTCGCTTAGTCTCCTTTGGGTCATCGGTCTTCTGGTCATCAACGCTTTCTTTGTCGCAGTCGAGTTTTCCTTGGTATCGGCGCGGCGCTCCCGCATGGTGCAGTTGGCGAGCGAGGGAAACCGCCAGGCGGCAATTGTGCAAAAAGCCCAAGAGCAACTGGAATATGCCCTCTCCACCACCCAGTTGGGCATCACTCTGGCCAGTGTATTGCTGGGCTGGATTGGAGCCACCCAAGTTTCGCCCACGCTGTTTTTGGCCTTGAGCCGCTTGGACTGGTTTCAGGGTGTGGATCCGGCCCTTATGCAGGGGGTGGCGGTGGTAGTGGTGTTTTCGCTGCTCACCTATTTTCAGATCGTGGTAGGGGAGCTGATCCCCAAGACTCTGGCCATCCTCTATTCGGAGCCGATTGCGCTAAAACTGGCCTGGCTCAACCGCTTGGCGAGCCGCTTCTTGCATCCTTTTGTCGAGCTGCTCCGCTTCTCCTCCCGCTGTGTGCTGCGCATCTTGGGCGTCCGCATCCCCGAGGCCACTTCCTTTTACAGCACCATGACGGTGGAGGAGTTGCAACTGCTGATCGCTTCCTCGGTGGAGTCGGGCAACATCGAGGCGGAAGAGCGAGAGCTTTTGAGCAACATCTTCGAGTTCGGCGAGACGGTAGCTAGCGAGGTGATGATCCCGCGTACCAGCATCGACGCGGTGCCGGAAACTGCAACGGTGCAAGAGGTGCTGGCGGAGGTGGCGGAATCGGGGCACTCCCGCTATCCGGTCTTTGGCGAGTCTTTGGATGACATCCGCGGGCTGATCCACGTTAAGGAGTTGATCGGCCAGTTGGCCAAGGGATCCATCGACCTCCACAGCCCCATCACGCCTTTTATCCGCGAGGCCCACTTTGAGCCGGAGAACAAGCCAATTGCGGAACTGTTGCCCGAAATGAGGCAGCACCACTGGCCGATGGTGATGGTGGTGGATGAGTTTGGCGGCACGGCGGGCCTGATCACCATTCAAGACTTGGTGGAGGAGATCGTCGGCAAGCTCTCCGATGGCCCGGATCCCAACACCAAGGAGCCGGACATCCAAGAACTTGACGAAAATACCTTGCTCATCCAGGCTCAGCTAGATATTGAAGAGATCAACGAGCGCTGTGGCCTCAACCTGCCTCTGCACGAGGATTACCAAACGCTGGGGGGCTTTTTGATCTACCACATGCAGAAGATCCCACGTGCTGGGGAAAAGTTCACCTACCAAGAGATGGAGTTTCAGGTGGTGCGCATGGAGGGGCCACGGGTGGATCGGGTGAAGGTAGCCCGCCGCCCCGGCACCCCGGCAAACTCCCTACCGCTGCTCCCCCCAGCGCAAACGGCAAAAACCCGTCCATAAGCCCGCTAGGAGAGCATTAGGTCCTTGCCTTGACCACTTTCAGGGTCTGCAGGCGCACATCCTCTGGGCCGTTGATAAAGCCGCCTGCCTCATGCACCAACAGCAGATAGTCCACCGCCTCTTGAGTCACCTCTTCTCCCGGCACCAAAATCGGGATCCCAGGTGGATAGGGGGAGATGATCTCGGCGCAGATATGGCCCACTGCTTCTTGGAAAGGCACCCGCTGAATGGGGGCAAAAAAAGCCTCCCGGGGTGATAGCCGTTGCGGTGGCAAGCAAGGACGGGGCAGTTGTGCCAGCCGCTGCATTTTTTCCATTGCCGCTCTGGATGGGCGGGATCCCTGAAAATGTTGCGACAGGGCGGCGAAACTTTCCACCAGGCGGTCAATGTCTCGCTGGGTATTGCCGATGCTGACAATGAAGACCACATTGTGCAGGGTGGACATCTCCGGCTGCACGTGGAAGTGATCGTTAACCCAGTCGTGAGCGTCGAAGCCGAACAACCCCAGCTCTGTCACCGTTACCGTGAGACGGGTGCGGTCGAAATCGAAAAAACCAGGGGTGGAGCCGATACGCTCTGGGCCAAAACAGCGCAAGCCGGGGATGCGGTTGAGACGGGCGCGGGCTTGATCTGCCAAAGCCAAGGCTTGGCCCAGCAGGGCTTCCCCTTCTAAGGCCATCTGCCGCCGCGCCACATCCAGCGACATCATCAGCACATAGCTGGGGCTAGTCGATTGCAGCAGTTGCAGAATGTTGCGCACCCGGTTGGGGTCAATACGGGATCCCTTGAGGTGCAGCATCGAGGCCTGGGTCATGCCGGAGATCACCTTGTGGGTGGACTGCACCACCAGATCGGCTCCGGCTTCCAAGGCCGAAATGGGCAATTCCGAATGAAACCCAAAATGGGGCCCGTGGGCCTCGTCCACCAATAGCGGTAGGCCATGGGCATGGGCGATGGCTGCCAGAGATTCCAGGTCGCAGCAGACCCCGTAGTAGGTGGGGCTGACTACCAAAACGCCTTTGGCATCGGGATGCTCCGCCAAGGCCCCCTCCAAACCGGCTGGGGTAATCCCGTGGGCAATGCCCAGCTCCGGGTCAAAATCCGGCTCGATATAGGCCGGCACCGCCCCAGAGAGGATCACCCCGGCAATGGCGGATTTGTGGCAGTTGCGCGGCAAGAGGATCTTGTCTCCCGGATCGCACACGGCCATCACCAGTGTTTCCACGCCACAGGTGGAACCGTTGACCAAAAACCAACTGCGATCGGCGCCGTAGGCCGCTGCAGCCAGCTCCTGGGCCTCCCGGATCACGCCATCGGGGTCGTGGAGGTTGTCCACCTCTGGCAGCTCGGTCAGATCCGCCCGGAAGACGTTCTCTCCCAAAAAGGTCCGCAAGTCGGCAGGGATCCCACGTCCCTGTTTGTGGCCTGGCGTGTGAAAAGGAGCCTTATCCAAGCTGCAATAGTGGCGGATGGCCTCAAATAGAGGTGCTCGCTCCTGGGCTTTGCGATCCAGCGAGCGCAAGCAACGAGAGGTTTTGGACAGATTGGACAGAACCACAGACCACTCCTCAACACACCAGGTGGGCATTTTGTGATTATCCATCCCAATGGAGGCTAAGTCCACCGCTGGCGCTTTTCCTGCTAGCCTGGGTTTTCAGGTTGCCTTTCTTCTTCTTCTGCAATCTTGCCTGCGATGTTCGAGAAATTGCCCTTCCCCGTCAGTACCCTCGTTTTGTTGGCCGGGGCTGCCGCCACGGCTTGGGGCTTTGCCCACTACAACGATCCCACCCTCAATCTCATCGGCCTGTTTGCCGGGATCCCCTTGCTGTTGGGAGGGATAACCATGAAGGTAGTGGAACTCAAGCCGGTACCTGCCCTGGCCGCCCCTTCTCTCGAGGTGATCCAAGCCCGCGCCCAGCAGGCCACGGAAATTCAAAAGCAAGTCCGCGCCGATATCACCAAATATAGCTACGGGGCTAATGCCCACCTGGAAGATGCCCTGGAGTTTCTGGGTCTGCGCGGCCCTCTGGAAGCAGATCTGCCCAAGGTGAGAGGGTACAGAGAAGAGCTGCGAGATGGCCGGTATACCTTGGTGCTTCTGTTCGATTCCCCCAAGGTTCCCTTCCAACAATGGCAGGAAAGCTACCAGAAAAAAATGCAAGGCTTCTTTGGCCGAGATGTGGAGGTGCAACTGGGGCAGCCCCAAGAAAATCAGGTGGAATTGGCGCTTGTTGCCCGAGGTGGATCCCAGGCCACTTGAAGAAGCCATTAGCTGCTGAATGCAACTCAACGGATCCCGAAGCTAATGCAGCCAGTAACTCAGGACTGTCGAGAGTTAACTCATGAGGGGTGTGGGGAGCTATGGGTCCTGCGCTGTGCCTATAGTATCAGTGTTGGGAGGATGTCACGAAACTTGGCAGTTCGGCATAACCCTATTTTACGGATTGGGAGGAAGACCAAAAGCAACATTATCATCCATAATGTAGGGTGTCAGCATAAAGACCACTTCATTGCGCCTGTTATCTACACTCTGAGAGCGGAACAAAGCACCCAAAAGAGGCAAGTCGCCCAGTAAAGGCACTTTTTGAACTTCAACGATGTCCCTGTCTTGAATGAGGCCAGCAATAATAAAGGTTTGCCCATCTCTTAACCTGAGCTGAGATGCTTCCAGCCGCCTTCTTTCGATGTTAAAAAGTTGAATGCCTGCAAAGTCTCCGCTTTGCAATACTTGAATGGGTATAGGAATAGAAATTTCCGGCTGAATGGTCAGGGTAACAAACCCATTGTCATCTATTCTAACTTCTGAGACGTCAAGGACAATCCCAGCATCCTCTCGCTGCAAACGCTGAGTCGTAATTGGAGGCTGGTTTTCGCCCTGGGGTGTGGTGATGGTTTCAACGTTAACAGGCACGCTGGTTGCAATGCTAATTCGACTGGATCCGCCATCTGCCACCACAACTTTGGGGTCAGTTAGAATTTTTCCAGTTCCATTTTGTATTGCAGACTGCACTCTTAGAGCCAAAGACTGCTGCAGCCGGTTGAGAGTGTTAAATATTCCCGTGATGGATCCTGATGGGCCTGCAGGGCCGATAGAGCTTACCGAGGATCCCGCAGGTTGATTGAGCGGTTGACCACCAAAATTGGCGTCTCCCAAGGTTCCAAGGGCAAAGTTGCCAGATGCCCCTCCCAAGTTAACTGATAAGCTTTCGTTTTTGTTCAAGCGAATATCAACTGCTCTCAGGGAAATCAAAACCTGTCGCCGACGCACATCCAATTGGGCAATCTGAGCAGCCGCGATGTCCTGCTGCCGCGAGTTGCCGATCACCGTAATGGAGTTGGTGCGCTCGTCCACAACGAATTGGGCACCGGGAGCAACGGCGTTCAAAACTCCTTCCAGCCGACTGGCCAAATCGGTGGCGACTGCCTGATTCACGCGGTAATTGCGCACCAGGATCCCAGTCACCCCTGGCAGGTTTTGTCCAACAAATACGGTTTGGCCCCTTCGCTGGGCCTGCAACTGTTTTAGCCGCAAGATAAAGTTGAATGTCTCCTGTAAGGGCGAGTCTTGCACATCCAGAGAGATGGTTAGATCGGGTGGGACGTCGTTGAGCACCACATTCAACCCTGCTCGCCGCACCAACAAGCTCAGCACATCGCCCACAGGAGCATCTTTCAAGGTCAAGCTAATCCTGGCATTGGATCCGAGATCCACTGTAGGTGGATCAGGCAGGATTGTGCCAACGGCAATATCGCCAGCAGGAGGAGCCACAGCTCTCCCCTGAAAAGGAGATTCGGTGGGCAAACTTCCCGGCGGCAATTGAGGTTGGTTGAGCTGGCCCACAGGGGGGACCTGAGAAATCACGGGTGCAGCAGGAACAGCAGGTGCAGGAGGAGCCGCTTGAGTTGTCTGCGGAGGGGCAGGGTTTTGAGCGACCGGTTGGGAGGCAGGGGCAGGAGCTGCGGGCTGAGGAGCAGGAGCCACGGGCTGAGGTCGGTTTAGTGACGCCGGTTGGCCGGGCGCTACTGGGTTGGACGAGGGTTGAGGGGGAACCGCCGCTAGGGGGGCCGGTGGAGCAGAGGGTAGGCCCTCAAAGTCGAAGACCAACTGCGTCGGGCTGCGCCGAGCCAGCAAGCCTTGGGGAGCTGCGGCCACACCGGCTATTTCTATCCGCACGCTGTCGTTGCTCAACTGCCGGGCCTCAATGAAGCGCACCCCCGGCAGGGGAGACTCTTGGCGATAGCGGCCCTGGCTTCCGCTCAATTGAGCATTGGTGATGTCCCCGATCCAAGATTGTCCCTGCTGGGTAAAGAACACCTGTGGGCGAGCGCCCCCTTCGGTGTTGATCTCCAACTGCATGCGGTTGCCGTTGGGCACCAGGCGGATATCTGTGATGCGGCTGAGGCGTTGCGGGTTTGCGGAGGTCAACTGTTGAGCGGCTGCCTCATTGACCCGGCTTTCTAAGGCCAATGGGGGCAGGGACAGGATCAAGCCCAACGCACACCCATAAGCAACTCGACGGTTCATCATCCTCACACCTCACTCCTTCACCCAGTCGTATTCTTGCTTCACCTCGCCACGGGTGCCTTTGGCCTCGTTCACCCCGTGCTTCCCTAATCAAAGCCGAAATCTCGGACTTTGCCACTACCTGTAGCCATTTCGGGAGAAATTTTTCCCAGATCTTCGATTTGGCAACACTATCTGTGCTGAACCGGCGGTTGTTCCCGTCTTCTGAAAACCAGAGGGGATCCCGCACTGGCAGGATCCCCTCTGGAACCAGGGCATAAACCTCAAGGTGCCGACTGGCTTTGTCCAGCCGGGCTATTGGCTAGGCGCTGCCTGTCCTCCTTCAGGGGTTGTTTGTCCTTCAGGAGCTGCTTGTCCTTCGGGCGCAGGAGCAGTGCCCAACGGAACGTCTTTGTTGTAGATGTAGGCAATCAAATCAAAAGCAGCGTCCAGTTCCCCTGTGTCTTGAACAGGATTTAAGCTGATGTTGCTCACCCGGAACAGCGTGCGCAGACGTTCTATATCTCCCATCAGATTGATCAGCTCCGTATAGGGGCCACGCAGAGCGACACGGGTGGTCTGCACTTGGATGGCGGGAGCGATGATCCCAGGCACTTCCGGATTGGCCGAAGACGCTGGAGTCAGTGGAGAAGGGCTAAAGCTGCGCAACTCGCTGTTGGGCTGCCCCTGCACCAGCCGGTTGAGATCCAGCAGTTGCGTGTCGGCATTCTCGGGGGTAGAGATTAAAGCACTGATCTGTTCCCGCTCCACGCGAGCTCTCTCGACCTGATTGGGCACATCTTGCAAACTGGCAATCTGGCTCTTTATGTCCTGCAACTGGGTGGTTTTGTTGGCTACCTCCCTTTCCAAAGCCTGTACCTCCTCGATCAAGGGGCGAAGTTGGGTGAAGGCCAGAAACCCCGCCGCGCCTAGCCCTGTGATCCCGATTAAAAGACCAATTCGAATGGGGGTCAGCTCCACGCCCAGCAGTACCGGCGGCCCTGCCGGGGGAACCACCAGTTGTTCGTCGGGAAAACCTTCAACCGATCCAGTCATCAGTTCGCCTCCACTCGACGCAAAATGCGGATCTTTTCAACCAAGCCTATCGCTCCCCGCTGCTCCAGCTCGCGGGTAAATTCTGGGTCGGGATCCCCCAGAGTACGGATGGTTACGGTTATGCCGTACTCCACGCTGGGTTCAGTTACGTCTGTACCGTCCACCCGGGAGCTGCTGTTCAAGACGGCGCTGGTCACAAAGTTGGAATCCAGCAGGGTGAGCAGAAAGTCGTTGACCAGGGGAAAGTCCAGCGCTCCTCCTTGAATGTTGACGGTATCCCCGGAAGCGCTGATGTTGGTTATCCACACCCCCTGGCCGGGGATCTTGCGCCGCAGCTCTTCCAAGATGGCCGACCAAGGCTGGACGGATCCCAGAAAGGAGCGGAACCCTTCCGTTTGGGCGCGAATGGTTTGCAGCTCTTGATTGGCATTCTGCAGCTGGGACAACTCGGCATTGGCTGTGCTGAGCTCACTGTCAAGGCGAGCCCGCTCCGCCCTCAAGGTTTCTCTCTGGCGGGAAAAGCTGTCTTGGAAATACCAAAAAGCTCCCATCGCTACAGCAGCAACAGCAACCCCCAGGCCAATGGCCGGGATCCAATTCTGGGATCCCTCTGCAGCCTCAGCTGCGACTACTGCTCCCCCACCTGTTCGAGCTGTGGTGAGGACATCCGGCCTTTCTTTGAGGAAATTGATCTCCGGTGTGTACATCTCTTTAACCGCCTTGTGCGCTATTCCATCGGTTGGGCGAGCTTGCGCTGCCTGCTGCCGCTACTTGGTGTCTTCCCGTAACGCCAACCCCAGGGCCACTCCCATTGCTGGGCGTTCCTCCAGGGGCAGTTCCACGGAATCCGGCACGACAATGTTGCCAAAGGGATCCGCCAACTCCACCGCCACGCTCAACGACTGAGATAAGAAGCCGTCGATTTGGCCGATGCTTGCCCCAGTTCCGGCCAGCAGTACTTTCACCACAGGCGAGCTGCTTTCTGTGCTCGTAAAGAAGTCGATGGAGCGCCTCAGTTCATCCGCCAAATCGGAGACAACGCGCGTTACTGCTGCTACACCGGGATTGCTGGGCACTGGCTGTTCTCCCGTGGCCAAAACATCGGTGGGGTTGATCAGGGGTAACCTCAGAGTTCGCAACAGGTCGCCGGTGCGGCTAACCGGCAGATTCAGGGATTGGGCCAGCACCTGCCGCATGTGGATGGTGCCGATGTTGACGGTGCGGGTAAATTGCGGGATCCCGTTCACCAAAATGCTGATCTCGCTGCTGTCGTAGCCGATGGAGCTGAGCAACACGGCCTCCCGGGGGCCGTACTGGGTTAGCTGATCGCGGATGGTGCGAATGAGGGAGAAGCTGGCCAGCTCCACACAGCGCACCTGCAAGTTAGCCGCCTGCAGCACCTCTAGATAGTTGTCCACCACCTCTTTGGGGATGGCCACCAGCAAGACTTCGATGCGCTCAATGCCATCCTGGGAAAGATCGAGACCCAAGGGTTGGTAATCGACATCCGCCTGATCCCGCGGATAGGGAATGTAAAGTTCGGCCTCCTGCTCCAAAACCACCCGGCGCAGCTCATCGGCAGGTAGGTCGGCAGGCAGGCGAATGAGACGAACGATGGCCTCCCTTACGGGCACTGCTGTGGCTGCCGGCAGGTTGGTGGGCACTTTGTTTTCATTGAGCAAATTCATCAGGATCAAGCCAACTGTGCTCGGATCGAGGATGCGCCCTTCGACCATCGCCCCTTCTGGCATGTCCACGCTGTGGTAGTGGGCCAGACGATAGCGACCATTGCCCTGCTTTTTCAGTTGGGCAACGGCGATGCGCTCGGGGTTGATGTCCACCCCAAGCATGGTTCGAGTTTTGGAACCACCAAGAAAACTAAACACGCCGGGAAACCCCGCCCTTTGCGCTACTGCTAGAGGCATACTACCCAATTTGTAGGTGGGTTACCACTGTTCGCCATTGGCCGCGGGGAAATCCTTGTCTGGGCCGATCCCTCCCTGCCAGCCGCAAGTGCAGGGCTTGCGCGGTGTTGAGCGGTGTTGGAAATTCGCTTGACTCAACGGGTCTGTTGCCGCGCCCACTCACGGAACTGTTGTAACCGCTCACAACCCTTCTTCCTCGAGGGCCTGGACGTTTTGCACAATCCGGGAGAGCTCGTTTTTCTCATCCACATTGATGCGGGTCGGGGATCCGCTGATGATGCGCTCGTAGCCCCGGAAGGAATCGCGGATTTGGATGCCCGCATTGGAGATCAGGTACTCGCGGATCCCTTTGTCGTGCCAGGATCCCCGCATTTTGAAGACGTTGAGGGCGCGGGCCATTTCTCCGCGGATCTCCACGTATTGCAGCAGGATGATCGTGTCGGTGATGGTGGAAATATGGGATTCGGTGATGGAATGGGATCCCATGAATTGGTCGGTGGTGTTGGTGAAAAAGCCGGTGATCTCCTCCTGCTTGGCCAGGCCAGTTACCCCGATTACAAACTGGCGGAAGGCATTTTGGCTCACCCCCCGCGCCAGGGCTGACAGGGAGTCGATGGCCATGCGGGAGGGCTTGAAGGCCATCATCTCGGTTTTGATCTTTTGCAGGTGGTCTTCCAGGCCGGCAGATTCTGGGTAGGCGCAGATGATCTTGAGGAGGCCCTGCCGCTCGAACTCTTCCAGGTCAATGCCCCAGGAGGAGGCGTTGCGGGACAGCTGCGCCCGCGACTCTTCGTAGGCAAAGAGAATGCAGCGTTCCCCATCCAGGCAGCCCCGCTCCAGGAATTTGCTCACCAGCGAGGTTTTGCCCGTGCCAGTGGCGCCGGTGGCCAAAATAATCGAGTCCTTGAAGAAGCCGCCGCCGCACATTTCGTCCAGCTTCTCGATGCCGGAGGAGACCCGCACGTTGGAGGAGCGCTGCGTCAGCTGCATGGCTCCCAAGGGGAAGATGTTGATCCCGTCGTTGGTGATGGTGAAGGGATATTCCCCCTTCATGTGGGTGGTGCCCCGCAGCTTCAAGATCTCAATGGTGCGCCGCCGTTTCTCTCCCTCCAGGATGTTGCGTAGGATCACCACGTTATCGGAGACGAATTCCTCTACGCCGTAGCGGGCGATGGGGCCGTACTCGTCGGTGCGCTCCGTGGTCATGACGGTGGTGACGTTGGCCTGCTTGAGGCGGGCCGTCAGGCGGAACAGCTCCCGTCGCACCACACCGGCAGGGTCGTATTGCTGAAAGATGGCTGTCACTGAGTCGATGGAGACCCGCTTGGCTTTGTATTTGCGAATGGCGTACTGGATGCGCTCGATGAGGGCCGACAAATCAAAGTTGCCGCTCACCTCATAGCCTTCGGGATCGGGGGAGGCATCCAGGATAAACAGTTGGCCCCTGTCGATGAGGGCCTGCAGATCCCAGCCAAAGCTGGAGGCATTGCGAATGATATCGGCGGGGGTTTCCTCAAAGGTGACGAAGATCCCCGGCTCTTGATACTTCACGATGCCGTTGTAAAGGAACTGCATGGCAAACAGGGTTTTGCCGGTGCCGGAGGTGCCGCTGACCAAGGTGGTGCGTCCCAGGGGTAGCCCACCGTGACTGATGTCTTCAAAGCCCTCGATGCCCGTCTGTTTTTTGGGGATCCCTCGCAGCTCTGAGAGATCCGCTCGGTGGTTGTCTGGGGTTGGTTCGGTGGAGTCCTCTGCGGTGTTATCTTGTGGCTTTTCTGGCTCAGAAGGCCCCAATGACTGGTTCATCCCACTCTCCTTGCTCCTGCAGCCTGTCTCAAGCCTCTTCGTCCAATTCTTCGTAGAGCAGATCCAGGCCGATGAGCACTTTCTCGCGGTTGGATAGATCGCCAATAATCTTCCGCACCGGTGGCGGCAGGATTTTGGCCAAGGTCGGCGTTGCCAAGATCTTATCTTCCTCTGCCAGTTGCGGATTTTTCAAGACATCGATCACCTTCAGGCTGTACACGCCGCGGAACTCCTTTTCTAGGATGTCTTGCAAGGTGCTGAGGGCACGCAGAGAATTGGGGGTGTTGCCCGCCACGTAGAGCTTGAGAACATAGGCTTTGCGAGTGGACATATCTAAGGATCCCTTGGAGCGGTTTTGGGAATGGAGCGGCGGTACATTTCGCTCAGGTGGGCCATCACATCGATCAGGGTAAGGCGGTAATCCAGCAGGATCTCTTCGCTGCGGCCTTCCAGCTTCAATTGTTTGGCAAAGTCTTCCATCAAGTTCATGTGCAGCTCCAGCAGTTGAGCAGCGCCGATATCGGCAAAAAAGGCCAAGGCCACCAGCTCGTCGATGCGGGCATTGACGGTCTCGGGAGATTGAAAATAGTCCAAGACGATTGCCTGGTAAAGGTTACGCAGCCGTCGCATGAGGGCTTGCTGCTCGTGGGGCGGGAGGCGACGGTAAAACAGCTCTGGGTCACGATGATAGTACACTCCGGCGTAGCCCAGCCGTTCCCGCAGTTTCTCCGCCAGCCGCCGTTGTTGTTGGTTGCTGTAAGCCAGGTAGGGCTGATCGCTGGGATGCGCTGGGCCCTGCGGGAGGCCGCAGGTGGGAGACATCTGCAGAAACAAGGCGATGGCCCGATCCACCAGCAGCTCCAAGACGGAAGGGGATCCCGAAGCGGTACAGTCGGCCCGCACCTGCCCCTTCAGCTCCTGTGGCGAAATGGGACGGACGAGGGTGGCGTTGTGGTAGAAAAACTGCTCTCGCTTGAGCAATGCTTTCACCAAAGATGAGGTGGCAGGGATCTCTCCTTCCGTCTCCGGTGTTTCCTTTGGCAGGTGGGATTCTTCCAGCACAATCGCCAACACCGTCGGCAGCAGCAGTCCCCACGCGCAGAGCTGATTGCCCAGATCGTGCAGCTCTTGCAGCCGAGTGGGATCCACCAGGAGCACCAAGCAATCGACATGGCCGTCTTGTCTCCTGAGAGCCTCTAGGAAGGTAGCTTGATCCTGAAAACACTCGACAACAAAGCGTTCAGGGGGTAGCCAGTCCTCGCAAGCTAGGGGCTCTCCTGCTGGCGGCTCCCAATCCAGCAACAGGTTGATGCGCAGTGGATGGGTGTCAGGCAACAAGACAAAGGATGAAGATATATTTCCTATCTTAAATCTGACCGGGATCCGCGCTCACCGGCCAGAGGAAAAGAGCGGGAAAAAAACCTAAACTAGGGGTGAGTGAGCTGCTGCTGAGATCCCTATGGTGCCCCTGATCATCGACTGTGACCCTGGCCAAGACGATGCGGTGGCTCTGCTGCTGGCTATGGCGTCGCCAGAAGAGCTGCAATTGCTGGGCATTACCACGGTGGCTGGCAATGTCTCCTTGGACAAAACCAGCCGCAATGCTCGACAGATCTGTGAATTGGCCGGTCAGCCGCAGATGGGGGTGTATGCCGGCTGCCCCCGACCTCTCTTGCGCCCTCTGGAAACCGCCGAGCAGGTGCATGGCAAAACCGGGATCGATGGAGCGGATCTGCCGGAGCCCCAGATGCCTTTGGGATCCCAGCATGCAGTGCCCTATCTCATCGAGACGCTGATGGCTGCCCCTGAGCCGGTTACCTTGGCTTTGCTGGGCCCGATGACCAACTTGGCAGTGGCCCTGGTGCAGCAGCCCCGGATTGTGGAGCGCATCCAGCGGCTGGTGTTTATGGGGGGATCCGCCTTTGAGGGGAATGTTACCCCGGCAGCCGAGTTCAACATCCTCACCGATCCCCACGCCGCCCAGATCGTGCTCAGCGCCGGGATCCCGGAGGTGGTGATGCTGGGCTTGCACGTCACCCAACAGGTCCTCAGCACGCCGGAGCGGATTGAGCGCATCCGCGCCCTGGGCACCCGCGTTGGGCAGACGGTGGCCAATATGCTCACCTTTTACGGTAAGGTCGACGTAGAACGCTACGGACTACCGGGAGGGCCATTGCACGACCCTTGTGTGATTGCCTATCTGTTACAGCCGCAGTTGTTCGAGCTCAAGCCCTGCTACGTCGAGGTGGAAACGGCTAGCCCCTTGAACCTGGGCCGGACGGTGGTGGATCGCTGGGGATCCAGTGGTCGCCTCGCCAATGTTCAGGTGGCTTTTGGGGTGGATGCCCAGGGGTTTTACCACCTGCTCACCGAGCGCCTGGGCCGTTACCGATAATTCTGATAGTTCTGATCCTTGAGGCCAGATCCGAAGGTGGAGAATCCCAGCGCCGTCCAACGTGCCAAGCTGGAGTGGGTGAACCTGCCCACCGCCGTCACCCTGCTGCGGCTGGCAGGGATCCCTTTTGTTTTGCTGGGCCTGAGCCTGCGATCCCCACTGGGGGAGAGGTTGGCCCTCTGGGCGTTCCTGTTGGCGGCGGCAACCGATTGGCTGGATGGCCATTTGGCCCGCCGTTATGGCTTGGTAACCGATATGGGCAAGTTTTTGGATCCTCTGGTGGATAAGCTGCTGGTGTTGGCGCCGCTGCTGGGCCTGCTGGAACTGGGGCGGATCCCCGCTTGGGGCGTGTTTTTGCTGGTGGGGCGGGAGCTGGCCATCGCCGGCTGGCGGGTCAACCAAAGCCAAATCCGCGGTGCCAATTTCTGGGGCAAAGCCAAGACGGTAACCCAAATCCTGGCCATTGCTTTGCTGATTTTGGGGTGGCCGGGAGGGATCCCTTGCTTTTGGGTGGCGGTGGTTCTCACCCTGATCTCGGGCCTGACCTACCTGCACACCGATCATCCCCATCATGCGCAGTCACCCGGCAGGCCATAGCCCTTGTCAGATCCCCCCGCCCCTCGCCGACAGAGGAGCATGACTCTAGTCAATAATAAGCTCAACTATACTGAAAATAATGTATAATATGTTCAGTACAGATTACTACCAGTTGATCTTTCTGTTTACTTTCGAGTCTGCCAACATGGTAGCCAAAGCAAAGCAGAAAATTGGTAG
>NZ_JANSHM010000028.1:0-34805 GCF_047461635.1 Synechococcus sp. W55.2
GTGCTGAACCGGGCGAACCTGGGGATGGAAGTGATGCACGAGCGGAATGCGCACAACTTCCCGCTGGATTTGGCGGCGGTGGAGGTAGCGCCTGCGGTGCGTGGCTGATGGCCTGACCTGACGCTTCAACAGCATTGGTGGATCCCCCGGCTTGGTCTGGGGGATTTTTTTGTTCTCTTTGCTGGGGTGATCTTTCCCAGAGCTTTTCTAGAGTTAAATTGGGGCCATTGCCTCTGTGACTTAGGGATATGGCAATCATTTCTTCTCGGGATACAGGCCAGAACGCTGAGGGCCCCAAGCGGCGGCAGCAAAAGTCTTCAGCCTGGAGAAAAGAAGGCAGAGAGTTGAGCTTTGCTGGGGAAAGGGGAGCGGATCCCTCTGCTCTGTTGCAGCCGCAAGCCCACCCTGGCGAAGCCCAGGAAGAATCCCTGCGCCCGCGCACCCTAGCGGAATATATTGGCCAGACGGAACTTAAAGAAGTGCTCTCCATTGCCATTGCGGCGGCCCGCGCTCGCCAAGAGCCTCTGGATCACCTGCTGTTCTACGGCCCGCCTGGTCTAGGCAAAACCACGGTGGCAGCAGTGCTGGCGGCAGAAATGGGATCCCAGTTCTACATGACCACCGCGCCGGCTTTGGAGAGCCCCCGCGACATTGCTGGGTATTTGGTGCGCTTGAAGCGGGGGGATGTGTTGTTTATTGACGAGATCCACCGCCTGCCCAAGGTTACAGAAGAATTGCTCTATCCGGCGATGGAGGATTTTCGTCTTGATATCACCATTGGCAAAGGTCGCTCTGCTCGCATCACCTCTCTGCCCTTGGAACGCTTTACCCTCATCGGGGCCACAACCCGCATTGGCGCCCTCACTTCTCCGCTGCGGGATCGCTTTGGCCACGTGCAACGGCTGCGCTTTTACGAGCCTCACGAGCTGGTGCAGATCGTGCTGCGCACGGCTCGCCTCTTAAATGTCTCCACCGATCCAGAAGGGGCTGCAGAGATCGCCCGCCGTTCTCGGGGCACGCCCCGCATTGCCAACCGCCTGTTCAAGCGGGTGCGAGATTACGCCCAGGTGCGAGGGGATGGCCACATTAGCCAAGAAGTGGCAGCAGCCGCTCTGGAGCTGTTCCAGGTGGATCCCATGGGTTTGGATTGGATCGATCGCAAGCTGCTGACGGTGCTGGTGGAGCAGTTCGGTGGAGGGCCGGTTGGCTTGGAGACGATGGCCGCGGTGACGGGTGAGGATCCCCAAACCATTGAAGAAGTGTATGAGCCTTATCTGCTGCAGATCGGCTACCTGCAGCGCACGCCCCGGGGTCGAGTGGTTACCCCTGCTGCGCTACGGCATCTGGGCTATGAAGCCCAGTCTCCTCTGCCTCTGTGGAGCTAACTCGTCTCTCCCCTCACCCCCGACCCCTCTCTCACAAGAAAGAGAGCAGTTGAGAGCCCCATCTAGCTACGGTCATTGCCCACAGGGCTGAAGCTGGGCACCACCAGCTCGCGGTTTTGCTTGGTAAGGCGACCGTACAGCTCCTGCGTGTTGGGGAAGTTGGCCGCCGGCAAGGTGGGGAAGCGGCGATAGGGCACCGTGTCCTCGCCGAAGAGATCCCGATACTCCTGGGTGTTCAGCAGGGCGCGCACAAAGGCTTTCACCCCCTGGGTGGCCAAGATCTGGTTGTACTTGCGGATCTCCTGCTGGTTGAGAGGAGCACGGCCCAGGAAGTGCTTGGTGCCCAGCTCGATCACCTTGGTGTTGGGATAGGGGGCATAGAACTCGGAGCGGTACAGCTCGGAACACCCCAGGGCCTCGATGAACTCCTTGACGGTGATCTCGCCGTTGCGCAGCTTGGACTCGGCAGAGCTGAGCTCGGCGCTGATGTTGTAGATGTCCATATCCCGCTCGAAGACCTGCCGGTAGGCGGCGCGGATGAGGTTGTTGACTTCCGCTTTGTTGGCCAGGCTGGTGAGCTTGAAGACAGGGATCTCTTGGCGTACCTTGGGCACCCCCTGCTGGGCCCGCCGCTGGATTTCCAGCTCGCCGGAAGGCATATCCCGAGGCTGACCCAACTTGACAAAGAGAGGGATGTCGTCGTCGGTGCGAATGGGCTTGGTCACTGCCATGTCGGTGGAGCCGGGGCGCATCCGCCGCAGCGCCAGGCCGCCGGGGGTGAGGTAGCGCTCGTAGGGCACGATATCTTCCCCGAAGACCCGCTGGTACTCCTCGCCGTCCAAGATGGCATCCACCACCGCGTAGAACCCCTGCTTGGAGGCGATGTCAAATAGGCGGTTCATCTCCTGGCGCCCGTAGGTGGGTCGGCCCAGCAGCTTGCGGTGGATAAACTCGATGGCTTTGCAGACATACAAGCTGGACCAGTACTTGTTGCGGAAGAGATCCGACTTGGCCAGTTGGCGCACAAACTCTTTGACGGGAATTTCCCCCGACTCCAGCTTGATCTCCCAGCGGGTCAGCCGTTGGCCTTCGTAGGGCACATAGCCGTATACCTGTTGGTAGCAGGCGCGGATCACCGCTTGCGTCGAGACTTCGCTGCCAACAATCCCCGCCCGCACCCCTAGCCGCCGGCTGCGATCTCCCGGAGTCTGGGTGAGCTTGAAAACCTTCGGGCCAAGGCTGCCGGGATCCCCTGCTGCTCTGGGATTGGTGCGCTCGTTGGTCAGGGCAAAGCCGCGCCGGATGAGGATGCGCTTGACATCCTTGTTGAAGGGGGCGGGGCGGGCGCTGAGGGAACGGGTTTCCTTGGGGAAGATGGCCCCAAATTGGATCTCCAGCGGGTCGTTGCCGGAGCCATAGGCATGCTGATCCGGCAGAGGCCGGTTGTAGCGGGCAAAGAGGGTAATGAACTGGGGCACCTTGCGGCGGGGGGCAGCGTAGTTGTAGAGGTCGAATTTGGCCCCCCAGTTGGCGCTGGTTTGCGCTTCTACCCCCAGCTTGCGCAGGTAGGGTACCGTCTCTTCGCCGAAGTAGTCTCCGTACTCGCGGCTATCCACCAGGGCGTCCACCAGGCCAGCCAGACCCTTGCTGGAGATGATGGAGAAGTAGGTCTGCACTTCCTCGCGGGTTTCGGGAGCCCGCCCCAGGAAGTGGCGGAAGGCCAGCTCCACGACGCGGCTGTTGATGTAAGGCTCGTAGAACTGCTTGCGATACAGCTCCGATTTGCCCAGGCGGCGAATGAACTCCTTCATGGAGATCTCGCCGTTTTTCACCTTCGACTCCAGGTCGGAAAGCTTGAGGCCGTAGGCGCGGCGGATATCCCGCTCAAACACCTGTCGATAGGCGGCCTTGATGACTTCTTCCTTCTCGGCGTTGGACAGCCCCGGCTTCATGGCAAAAACGGGAACTTTTTCGGCAGCCAAGTTGTAGATCTGGGGTAGCTGCAGCCCTTGCAGAGGGATCCCGTCGGCGGTGCTGGCATTGCGCTGCCGCAGCTTGTCGGAAGGGGCGGGGGCGATGAACTCGCTCAGCAAAACATCGAAGTATTGGTTGATGATGGCAACCGCTTCGGCATCTTTGCGGAAGTAGCCAGCCGCCGCCCGTTTCATCTCTTGAATGGCGACAATGGTGGCCTCGGCGGAGCAGGCATTTTCGATGATCTCCCGCAGGCCGCGGGTGTTGACGGCGATGATGCTGGGATCCCCGGCCACCAAAGCGTAGGTGACGTAGCGCAAAAACCAGCTCAGATCCCGCAGCGATTTGCGCATGTTGGCAGCTCCGTAGCGGGAGATGTTGATGGGGCGGAAGTTGGGGGGAATCTCCACGCCGCTGGCGCTGAAGATGTTGCGGATGGCCTCGATGAATCCGCCGGTGGATTCCACATAGAAGGCAGTGCCCAGCTTGAAGGCTTCTTTCTCGTCTTGGGTCGCTTCTGGCCGCTCCAGATAGGCCATGGGCGAGCCCCCTGTGAAGATGCGGTTGGCTGCCCGGCTGACGATGATTTCCGAATTGGCCGCAATGACCTCGGCAATCTCTAGCCGTTTCAGGCCGCTGGAGAAAAAATCCTCGAGGCGATCCAGCTCGGTGCGTCCCAGATAGCGATCCTGCTGTTCCGCCTGGGAGATGGTCGATACAGGCACGGTTTGGTAGAGACGGGGGTTGGAAACGACTGCGCCAGCGGATACGTTGATACCCATCGATCTTTTAAACTCCGTTTTGATCGAAAAAACTGCCGACAAAGGCCGAGGACAGTGCCATCGAAGGGGGTGAAGAGGCTGACCCACGACTGGAGGAGCATCCCTCTCTGAGCTGAGAAGGATCGATGCCCGATCCCTGAGGGGGAAGCCAAGCCTAGAATACTAGGGGCACGGGCCCAGAGTGGGGAGGTTGTTGCAGTTTGTAACACTGTTTCTCATCCACAAAGACATGGCTCTCAACCCAGCTCTACCCTCCCATCTGTTGTCTTCCGCTTTTCTCCTTGAGGATTGGGAGCAGGGACATTACGAACGCGTTACCCAGGTTTTACAGCAACAGCTCGAGCAGGGATCCCCCTCTCCAGAGCTGTATTGGGAGCTGGGAGCCGCCTGTCTCCTGCTGGGTCGGGAACTGGAGGCGCAGCTGGTGTGGCAAGAGGGCTTGGCGATGCTGCAAGCGGGGGGGGTGGCCGAATCCGAGGCCGTCTACCACCTGCTGAGGAGCTTGCAGGCTTTGGCGGAAAGCCTGTGGGAGAAGGGCCATTGGCCGCAGGCAGCAGCTCTGTATCGGCAGCTTCTGGAGTTGGGGGATGGACAGCTGGAGCTGTCTTCTGGCCAGGCTTTGGCTGCTCACCGCATTGGCCTGACCCAAGAGCGGAGCCGGCTGTGGGCTGCGGCAGCGGAGTGGTTTGAGCGGGCTTGCCAACGGGATCCGACGGCGGCAGAGAGTTTTTGGCGCTGGGGCTTGGCCCTGATGAAGCTGGGCCGTTTGCGAGAGGCGATTTCCCCTCTGCAGGAGGCTGCGCGGCTGCGCCCTGAGTGGGGGGATCCCTGGGTACAGATGGGCTTGGCGTGGCTGGATCTGCGGGATCCAGTTCAGGCTGTGGGGTGTTTCCAGGCGGCTGAGGCGCGGGGCACCGGGACGGCGCAGCTCTACAGCTACTGGGCGGAAGCGGAAGTGCGGCTGGATCACCCTGAGGCGGCTTGGGAGAAGGTTTGCCGAGCGGTGGCAGCGGAACGGAATTGGGTGCAGGCGTGGTGCGAGGGCAGCGGCGGAGAAAGCCCTCTGCGGTCTGGACTGGAGCAGGCATGCAGAGGGGAGGGCCCCGATTGCCTGCTGTACTCGGCTTGGCGGCAGCGTTGGGCTCCAGAAGGCGTTGCCCCTCCAGCAGACTCCTTTTCCCAGAGCACTCCCCCTACAACTGACTTCTGGCCGGTGCCAACCCAAGGCTACCTCACCACCCGACAGTGGCATCAGGCCACGGGCGAAGGGGACTACCAACTGCTGGATCCAGGGGGGGTTCTCTGTCTAAAAGCGCCCCCTGCCGCTGATCCCGACATTTTGCAAAAGTTGCGCCCGCAGCGCATCCCCTTGGCAGAGACCTTTGTTGCCCAGATCCCCCGAGGATCCGTCCACGTGGGCCACTATCCCCGCCACCTCTACGCCAGCTTTGCCAGCGGGGTGCTCACCCGCCGGGGAGAATTGCTCGCCGATCTATCCCTGAGCTTGCCGCCGCCGGAGTTCCTCGACTGGGACTACAGGCCAGATCACCTGCGACACCACCCCCTGCTGGGCTTGCCCCATCTCCCCCCACCGATCCCACTGGATGGCCCCGTTGCCCTTTTGCCCTTGGGGGCAGTTAATTACTTTCACTGGATGGTGGATCTTCTGCCGGCCCTCGATATCCTGCAGCGGTCGGGTGCCCTGGAAAAGGACATCCCCATCTTGATCCACGGGTATCAAAGAAAGCCCTTTCAGGTGCAGAGCTTGGCTGCTTTGGGGATCCCAGCCGAGCGCATCCTCAGCTTTGAGCAGTTGGGGGGATCCCATCTGCAAGCCCAAAACCTGATCGTGCCCTCAGCAGGCGCTCCGGTGGGGTGCTTGACGCCTAGGGGATTGGAGGTGCTGCGGCAACTGGCCCAGCCGAGTTTCTCCATCGACCCCCTGCAGCCGCGGCGGATTTACATCAGCCGTCGGTCTGCCCGCTGGCGGCGGGTGATCAACGAAGCGGAGGTGCTAGCCTGTTTGCACCCTTGGGGATTTGCACCGGTGCAAATGGAAACCCTTTCTCTTCAAGAGCAAATAGTCCTAATGCAAGGGGCAGAGGCGGTGATCGGGATCCACGGGGCGGGCCTAACCAACCTCGCCTTTTGTCAACCCGGCACCACTGTCATCGAGATCTTGCCCAGCAATGCAGTGCTCCCCTATTTTTGGATCATTGCCCAGGTGGCAGGGTTAAGGTATTTCCCCTTGGTGGCGCCTGTTTGCGATCCGGCTTTGGTGGCTCTTCTTTCCAGCCCCGATTTGGATCGAGAAGATGCCTGGGTTCGGATCCCGGACTTGCTGAATGTGCTGGAACAGACAGGGATCAAGGGATGATGGGATCGGAGGGACTCGAACCCTCACGTTCTTGAGGAACAACGGATTTTAAGTCCGTAGCGTCTACCATTCCGCCACGATCCCAATCTGTCGGCAATAGCCGTACTACTCTACCAAACTGCTTGCCTTGGGGGGGCAAGTCTTTAAGTTGGTTCACCCAGCCCTGCAGTGGAGGGTATGAAGTAGGGGATTGCTGCCCCTGCTGATGGGATCCCTGCTGTGCCCGCTGGCTTGAAGCTCCTACAACTTCTCTTTCAAAAAAACGTTGGCCACCCAGATCCCCACCACCGCCAAGGCGGCCATCCCATAAAAGGTATAGCTATAGCTGCCCAGCCTATCGCGAATTTGCCCCGCGATCATCGTTCCCACCAAGGCCCCAACTCCATAGGCGGTAAACACAATGCCGTAGTTCTGGGCGTAGCGTTCGGGATCAAACAAGCGCAGGGTCAGGGCGGGAGCCATGGCCAGCCACCCCCCCAGGCAAAACCAAAGCAAGGAAAAGGCTACCCAGTAGGCCAGAAGGGATCCCTGAGGAGGCAGGAGCATTAGCCCACAGGCCAGCAGGATCAGCCCATAGGAGCCCGTAGTGACCTGATGGGGATGTAATCGATCGGCCAACCAGCCAAACAGAGGACGGCTGAGCCCGTTGAAAATGGCGAAGAGAGCCACACTGTTGGCAGCCGCAGGGGGATCCAGGCCGATCAGCTCTTCCCCCACGGGGCCGGAAATCCCAATGGCGCTTAAACCGATCAGAGTGCCGATGGCGTAGCAGATCCACAGGCCATAGAAGGAGGGGTTTCTCAGCAGAGGGAGAGAGCGCCTAGAAGCCGGTAGAGGGTGATCTGGGCTGTCCGTGGATTTTCTTGGAAAAGATGGGGAAGGGATCCAATCGGGGGGAGGAAATCTCAGTTGGGTTGCGATCCCCAAGATCACCGCTGCAAAGAGGATCCCCAAAATCAGCAGCGTAGGCCGAGCCCCCAGTGCCTCGATCAGGCAGTTGGCCAGGGGAGCAGTGAGCAGGGGAGATAGGCCAAAGCCGACAATGGTGGATCCCACGGCCAATCCCTTGCGATCCGGGAACCAACGGGCTGCCACGGCCATTGGCACTCCATAGGCTATTCCCACACCGCTGCCGGCAATGACTCCATAGCAGAGGGCAATCCACCCAATGGAGGGGGCGAAGCTGGCCAGCCCATAGCCCAGGCCCACCAAGCTGCCCCCCAGAGCCAGTACTCGGCGGGATCCCCAGCGGGGGATGACAAACCCTGTGATGGGCATGAGGGTAGCGTAAAACACGAGGGCAACGGTGTAGGGCAGCAGGCTCTCACTGGCCCCGATCCCCAGCTCTGTTTCCAGGGGCTTGCGGAAAATGCTCCAGGAATAGACGGTTCCCAGGCAAAGAAGAACCAGGAGCCCCAGGAGGATAAAAAGCCATCTCCCTCCATAGGCTGGTTGTCTATGTAATGGGGGATCCAACCCTTTTCATGGGTATTTGGAGCTTGTTAGCTTGTGGGGGCGTGGGGTAGCTAAGCCCCGCACTGTAACCGTAGCATCAGTGTCGGGATACAGATACCCCCACATGGTGTATGATGAGAGTAGTTGTACAAAACGGCGTTGCCGGAATCTGGTACAACTACGCGGTAGGGCATTCCGTGTCTGCGCGTGGAGGGTTCTTGCGAAGGCTCCCCGATAAAGCGCGAAGCCCACGCTGTACCTGTAGGGTCAGCGATGGGAGTATGTCACAGCTGAGTTCAACCCATTCTCTCAGCCCTTTCGAGGATGAGCCGATAGGAATAGAATTGCTTGAATTGTTCAGCCAACCGTTGGCTAGAGGCGTTTGGCCTCTACCGTCTTGGGCAGAGACAAAGGCTCCGGCAGCTCCGGGATGGACAATTCCCAACCGTTGCTCAAGGTGAAAATGGTTTCCCCGGCCTCTGAACGGGTGGCCACAACCGATTCTTCCAGATCTTTTTTGGGAACGTAGACCATCAAATGCCCGTAGGCACTTTCGTGCAGGATGACTTTCATAGCCCTTTCTCCACAAGTTCCAGCTCTTGGGCACGGCACCCCACCACCAAGCCTTTGGCCAAGCAGTGGACGGCATAGACGTAAAACCGTTGTAGAAAGGTGCCAATGGAAATCACGTAACCTTCATCGCCCGGAACGGCCAAGATTTTCCCCACCGGCTGGCCGAAGAAGGTGCCATCGTTGCGGATGACCTTACGGATGCGGACTTTGTCGCCCAGCTCAAATTGGGGAGGGCGATCCAGCTCCAGTTCGTCGCTCATGGGGTACCTCCTGTGATTTCTGCCAGCACCTGACAAAGCTCTTGGCGGGTTAGGCTGCGGCCTACTTGGCGCGCCCGTCGAGACACGGCTGCCAAAATGGCCTGAGATTTGGAAGTTTCCTTTCCGGACAAGCGGTTAGACAACATCGGGATGGCTCTCCTCTGGGATGGGTTCTGGAGTGTGTTGCGCCCATTGCGTCAGCGTTGCGCGGCAATAACGGGCCAGTTCCGCCGGTGGGATCGGATGCTTGCAGTGGGTGACGTGCTGCCGCACCTGTTCCAGGAGCTTTTCCAGTTGGCCAGGTGGGATCTGCTCGACAGGGATCCCCTGTTCCTTGAGGATCTGCAGCAGCAAATGCCGGCCGGAGTGTTTGCCCAACACCAGCCGCCGCTGGCCGCCCACGGCTTCTGGTGGGAAAGGCTCATAGGTCTGGGGATCCCGTAGCACTCCCGCCGCATGAATGCCCGACTCGTGGGCAAAGGCGTTGTCACCGACGATGGCCTTCCAGGGGGGGAGGGGAGCACCGCTGGCCCGTGCCACCTGTTGAGACAGCTCCCGCAGACGGCAGGTATCCACCCCAACGTCGATCCCCAAGGTGTAGCGCAAAGCCATCACCACCTCTTCCAAGGGGGCATTGCCGGCCCGTTCCCCCAAGCCGTTGACGGTGGTGTTCACCGACTGAGCGCCGGCGCGGATCCCGGCTAAGGCATTGGCAGTGGCCATGCCCAGGTCGTCGTGGGTATGCATCTCCACAGGGATATCGATGGCCCGCACCAGACGGCGAATCTGCTTGTAGGTGCTAAAAGGATCCAAAATGCCCACCGTATCGCAGTAGCGGAAGCGCCGACAGCCCCAGCTCTGGGCCATTTGGGCCAGCTCGATGACCTGCTCCAGGGGGGTGCGGCTGGCATCTTCTGCCCCCACCGAGACCCACAGCCCTTGCTCCAAGGCCATCTCCACGCATTGGCGCAACTGTCGCAGCAGCCGAGGGCGATCCCCTTGGAACTTGGCAGCGATTTGCCGATCCGAGACCGGCACGGAGATGTGGATCCGCTTGAGGCCGCAACGAATAGAGGCGAGGATATCGCTGGGCACAGCCCGGTTCCAGCCCAGCAGCTGAGCCCGCAGCCCCAGGCTGAGCATGGCGCGAATGGCTTCCGTTTCCACAGCGCCCATGGCCGGGATCCCCACCTCGATCTCGGGCACGCCAATGGCATCCAAGAGGGCAGCAATGGAGATTTTCTCGGGGATTTGGAAGGCTACCCCTGCCGCTTGCTCCCCATCGCGTAGGGTGGTGTCGTTGATGGTGATAGAGGAATTCATGGGATCCATCCTCCAAGACCTACGGCCCGCCTAGGCAATCGGTAACCGTCGATGGTGCTCCGCACCGCTAGCGGGACCCCGGTTGCGTCAGGGCAATCATGTCCAGGGTAGAAAGCTCAACCAAGTTGCCGCAGAATTCATCAGATTCCTGTAAGGCTTGGCTGTTCCTCTTAGCGGGGTGGAGTCTTTGGAGCAGGGGATCCTTGACAAAGTCCGACAAAGTCCGGCCTTTGGGATCCCGCTGCTCTGGCCATCAACGAATTAAGTCGAAGGAGATGTCGGTTTTGCCGGGGATGATGCTGCGCCGATCTGCCTCATCCAGAATGGTGTTGACAATCCAGTTAAGGAGGTTGAGCGCCCCCACATAGCCATAGGTGGGATAGCGATGCAGATGGTGGCGGTCGAAGATGGGGTAGCCGATGCGCACCAAAGGCGTGCCCGTATCCCGCCACAGGTATTTGCCGTAGGAATTGCCGATCAGCAGATCCACCGGCTCGGTGAACATCAGAGAGCGCAGATGCCAGAGATCCTTGCCCCCCCAGACGGTTGCCCCCTGTCCATAGGGACTGGAGGCCAGCAGTGCCCGCGCCTCGGCTTCGAACTCCTCGTTGCTGTTGGTCACCACCACATGCACCGGCTCGGCCCCCAGCTCCAGCAACAGGCTGAGCAAGCCCATCACCAGATCCGGATCCCCATACAGGGCTACCCGCTTGCCGTGGATCCACGCTTGGGAGTCCGTGAAAGCATCCACCGCCCGGCCCCGTTCGATCTCCAGCTCGGCGGGAATGGGCTTGCCCGTTAACTGGGATAGCTGCATCAAAAACTCATCCGTGCCCCGAATACCCACTGGCCGCGCCGTCAGGGTGGGCCGACCCGAGGCCTCTGCTAGAAACTCCAGGGTCTTGGGCGTGGTGTAGCGCTGGAAGGAAAAAGTAGCCTCGGCGTTGAGGCATTGGGCAGCCGCCTCCAAAGGGGTTCCTCCGGGATACATGTGGAAAGTGCCGTCGTTGGGCGAATCCAAATAGTCGGAGTTGTCCGCCAGCAGGGTCAGCGGGATCCCGAATAAGCCGAAGATGCGCTTGATCTCCCGCAAGTTGCCCATGTAGGTATCGAAACCGGGGATGACGTTGATGTAGCCATTGCTACCCGTGCTGCCCACCGGCTCGGTGAGGGTGCTGAGAATGCTCTTGAGCATGTTGTCGTAGCCGGTGATGTGGGATCCCACAAAGCTTGGCGTGTGAGCGTAGGGCACCGGGAAGTCGCGGGAAATCACTCCCTCATTTCTGGCCGTGGTGATGAAGGCCCCCAGGTCATCCCCGATCACCTCTGCCATGCAGGTGGTGCACACGGCGATCATCTTGGGTTTGTAGAGGGCGTAGGCATTTTCCAGTCCCTCGATTAGGTTTTTGAGGCCGCCAAACACCGCCGCATCTTCCGTCATCGAGGTGGAGACCGCCGAAAAGGGCTCCTTAAAGTGGCGGGTGAGATGGGTGCGAAAATAGGCCACACACCCCTGGGATCCATGGACGAAGGGCAAAGTTCCCTCGAAGCCGACAGCGGCGAAGATGGCCCCCAAGGGTTGGCAGGCTTTGGCGGGGTTTACCGTCAGGGCCTCCCGTTGAAAGTTCTTCTCCCGGTATTCCCAAGATTTTGTCCATTCGGCCACCCGGGCCACTTCTTCCGGGGAAGGGAGATCTTCAAAGGTTTGCTTGCACTGCAGAAGCGCCTGATATTCCGGATCTTGAAACAGGCGGGCGTGATCTTTGATGTCTTGGATATCTTGCGGCATGGTCGGTCTCCTAATGAGGGGCAGGGGAAGGAAGGGCCGTTCGCGTTTGGGATCCCGGCGGCAAGCTAGGATTTCCAGGGGGCTTTGACCAGATCCCAGGTGGGGCTATTCAAAGCCAAATCCATATCGCGAGCGAACACGGCAAAGCCGTCGTAGCCGTGGTAGGGGCCGGAGTAGTCCCAAGAGTGCATCTGGCGGAAGGGCAAAGCCATCTTTTGAAAGACGTACTTCTCCTTGATGCCGGAGGCGATGAGATCTGGCTTCAACCTCTTGGCAAATTCTTCAAACTCGTAGCCGGACACGTCATCGTAGATGAGGGTGCCATCGTCGATGTACTGGGTGGTGCGCTTGTAGTCGTCGCCGTGGCCGAATTCGTAGCCGGTGGCAATCACCTCCATGCCCAGCTCCCGGAAGGCCGGGATGACGTGGCGGGGTCGCAGTCCGCCCACCATCAGCATCACCCGTTTGCCCTCGAGGCGGGGACGATACTTGGCAATGATGGCCTCGCTCTGGGGCTTGTACTTGGCGATCACCTGCTCTGCCTTGGCCTGGATGGTCTCGTCAAACCGCTGGGCGATGGCCCGCAGGGATTTGGCAATTTGGGTGGGGCCAAAGAAGTTGAACTCCAGCCAGGGGATCCCGTAGGCTTCCTCCATGTGGCGGCAGATGTAGTTCATGGAGCGGTAGCAGTGGATGAGATTCAGCTTTACCCGGGGGGCAAGCAACATCTCGTTCCAGGTGCCATCGCCGGAGAACTGGGTCACTACCCGCAGGCCCATCTCTTCCAGCAAAATCCGGGAAGACCAGGCGTCGCCGCCGATGTTGTAGTCCCCAATCAGGGCCACATCATAAGGGCCGGGCTCAAAGTTGAGGGATCCCTCCTTGGCTTTCTTGTCGGCAATGGGCAGAACCCAGTCCCGCACCGTATCGTTGGCGATGTGGTGGCCCAGGGACTGGGAGACCCCCCGAAAGCCTTCGCAGCGCACCGGTACCACCGGCTTGCCAATTTCTTTGGAAACTCTCTTGGCCACTGCCTCGATGTCATCCCCGATCAAGCCGACGGGGCATTCGGACTGGATGGTAATGCCTTTGGCCAAGGGGAAGAGTTCGCTGGCTTCCACCAAGAGTTTGGCCAGTTTTTTGTCCCCCCCGAACACCACATCTCGCTCCTGAAAATCGGAGGTGAACTGCATGGTGCCGAAGGTGTTCACCCCGGTGATTCCCACGTAGTAATTGCGCCGTCCCGACCAGGAGTAGTAGCCGCAGCCCACGGGGCCATGGCTGAGGTGGATCATGTCTTTGACCGGCCCCCACACCACTCCTTTGGAACCGGCGTAAGCACAGCCGCGGGTGGTCATGACGCCGGGGATCGACTTGATGTTGGACTTTACTCCGCAATCCGTTTTGCCCTTGTCGTAGACGTTGAGGTGTTTGGCTCGCTTTTGCTTGGCCTTTTCCGGATAGGTTTCCAGAACTTCTGCAATAACTTTTCGGTTTTCCTCTTTGAGGGCGCTTTTTGGAGTAGTCATGGGAAGAGCCTCATCTACTGGATTTTTTTGAGAAAGAAACTAGGGGGAACCGAGGGCCGAGGGAGGAAGGGATCCACCCCCAGCCCATCTTTAAGTTCACACTGGGGCCAACTCTTTTTCGGTTTTGCCGATGAGGTGGGCGATTTTCTGGTCGTCGTCCAAAATGCCGAACTCGATCAACAACTGTTCCAGCTCATCCATAGAGATAGGGGTGGGGATCCTCAGATCCGTGTTGTTGATGATCTTTTTGGCCAAGGCCCGATACTCGTCAGCTTGGTTGCAGTCGGGGGAGTACTCGATCACCGTCATGCGGCGCAATTCTGCGTGCTGAACCACATTGTCGCGGGGGATGAAATGCAGCATTTTGGTGTTGAGCTTTTCGGCCAGAGCTTCGATCAGCTCGATCTCGCGATCCACTTTGCGGCTGTTGCAGATCAAGCCACCCAAGCGCACGCCGCCAGAGTAGGCGTATTTCAGCACGCCGCGGGCGATGTTGTTGGCCGCATACATGGCCATCATTTCGCCGGAGCAAACAATGTAGATCTCTTGGGCCTTGCCCTCCCGAATGGGCATGGCAAAACCGCCGCAGACCACGTCCCCCAGCACGTCGTAGCAGACAAAGTCCAGATCCTCGTAGGCACCGTTTTCTTCCAAGAAATTGATGGCGGTGATGATGCCTCGTCCAGCACAGCCAACACCAGGCTCGGGGCCACCGGATTCCACGCAGCGCACCCCTCGGTAGCCGGTGAGAACCACTTCTTCCAGCTCCACGTCTTCTACGGATCCCCGCTCAGCAGCCAGGTGAAGGACGGTGGTCTGGGCTTTGCAGTGCAACATGAGGCGGGTGGAATCGGCTTTCGGGTCGCAGCCGACGATCATGATCCGCTGTCCCAATTCGGCCATACCGGCAACGGTATTCTGACAGGTGGTGGATTTGCCGATACCGCCTTTGCCGTAGAATGCAATTTGTCTCATGGTTCAGTTCTCCTAATGAAGACTTGAGGAAAAACTTGAGGGCGACTTAAGGGTTAGAAATCTCTTGCCAATGGGCGCAACTGGTCGCATTAGCGAGACGGGATCCTTACTGCAAAGGATTTCAGCTCGCGGGAAGGCAGCCTTGGATCCCTTGGAATCCAAAAGCAAACCGGTTGAACGGTGGGGCTCTCCCGAATCGAGGCAGGAGATGGGGGAAGCGACGGGGAGTAACAGTGGGGCAGATCATAGGGCTCTCAGGCTTATCGAGAATGGGCAACTAGAGGGCATGCACGGTTAAGGTGGGCCACACCTGTTCTTGCAGGCGGGTTTCGATGAGCAACCGCAGCGTGTTTTGCTGGCTGGGGCAGGTGGTGCAGGATCCCTTGAGGCGTACCCACACCTGATCCCCTTCCAGGTCGTACAGCTCCACATCGCCGCCATCGGCCAACAGCAGCGGGCGAACTTCCTCGTCTAGGACGGCCTGAATGCGGGCGATCTTTTGCAAGGTGGTGAGGGGAGGGGGTGTCGCTGTTGCCGAGACAGGAGGGGGAGCAGCAGGAGAGGGCTCTGTCTGGTTTTGGGAGTTCCCTTTTGAATTTCTTGAATCTTCTGAAGGGGTTGCGTCAGTCTCGGCCAGAACAGCGGCAATCAGGTCTTCAATCTGGGCCAGGCAGGAGCCACAACCGCCGCCCGCTTTGCTGTAGGCTGTTACTTCCTCAGCGGAGGTGAGGTGGTTTTCCCGGATCAAGCGGCGGATCTTTTGCTCGCTGACGCCAAAGCAGGAGCAGACCAAAGCGCTGTCATCATCCGTGTGGTCAGGCAGAGGAAGGCCGCGATAGCTGTAGATGGCTGCCTCCAGAGCCTCTTGCCCCATCACCGAGCAGTGCATCTTGGCGGGGGGCAAGCCGCCCAGGTAATCGGCGATCTGGCGGTTGTCGATCTGCAGGGCTTCATCCAGGGTGAGGCCGGTGATTAGCTCCGTCAGGGCCGAGGAAGAGGCAATGGCGCTGGTGCAGCCGAAGGTTTGGAAGCTGGCAGCCAAGATGCGCTCGCTGGCCTCGTCCACCTTTAAGTAGAGCCGCAGGGCATCGCCACAGGTGATGCTGCCCACTTCTCCCACCACCACCCGAACACCAGGCTCGGAGCTGGGATCCATCGCCCCTTGGTTTTTGGGGTGGTAGAAGAGTTCCAAAACTTTTTCGCTGTAGTCCCACATGGCTGGATCCTGAGTTGAGGATGCGAACGGTCGAGGGAAGATGAGTTTGAGGGGGGTCAGCGGCGAGCCAGTTCCCGTTCCTGCTGTTGCAGCCAGTCTTCCGCCTCGTGGCTGAAGGGGGAGATGGCCCGCAAATGCTCAATGATCCCCGGCAAAACCTCCAGCACCCGCTCCACCTCTGCCGGCTGGGTAAAGCGGGAGAGGCTGAAGCGGATCGAGCCGTGCAAAACGGTGTAGGGCAGGCGCATGGCCCGCAGCACATGGGAGGGCTCCAGGGATCCGGAAGTGCAGGCGGAGCCGGAGGAGGCGCAGATGCCGTATTTGTTCAGCCAGAAGAGGATCGCTTCCCCTTCCACGAACTTGAAGCCCAAGTTGGTGGTGTTGGGCAGCCGCTGAGTGGGGTGGCCGTTAACCTGGACATCCGGGATCCGCTGTAGCAAGCCCTGCTCCAAGCGATCCCGCAGCAGCCGCTCCTGGGGATCCCCCAGGTGGGCTTGGGCCAGCTCCGCTGCCTTGCCCAGGGCGATGATGCCCGGCACATTTTCCGTTCCGGCGCGACGGCCCCGCTCTTGATGTCCTCCCAGCAACAGAGAACGGAAGCGAAAGCCCCGCCGCACATAGAGGGCGCCGATCCCCTTGGGGGCATGCAGCTTGTGCCCGGAAAGGGTGAGGAGATCCACCGGCAGGCGCTGCAGATCGAGAGGGATCTTGCCCACCGCCTGTACTGCGTCCACATGGACAACAGCCCCATAGCTGCGGGCCAGGGATCCCACTGCCTCGATGGGGAAAAGCACGCCCGTCTCGTTGTTGGCGGCCATGCAGCTCACCAGGGCAGTATTGCCGGTCAGGGCTGCTTCCAACTCCAGCAAGTCCAGGCGGCCCTGCTCATCCACCGAGAGGTAGGTGACGCGGTAGCCTTGTTTTTCCAGGTGCTTGCAGACGTTGAGCACCGAGGCGTGCTCTACCTGCGTGGTGATGATGTGGCGCTTCTGGGGTTGGGCTGCCAAGGCTGCATAAATGGCCGTGGTGTTGCCTTCGGTGCCGCCACTGGTGAAGACGATCTCCGTCGGGTCGGCTCCCAGAAGGGCTGCCACCTGTTCGCGGGCTTGGTTGAGGGCACGCCCCACCTGGCCGCCAAAACTGTGCATCGAGGAGGGGTTGCCGTAGAAGGTCTGCAAATAGGGCAGCATCGCCTCCAGAACCAGGGGATCCACAGCGGTGGTGGCGTTGTTGTCCAGGTAGATCACAGGGTTCATACAGGCTCCGGTACAAGATAGGGGTTGGGCAAAGTTAAACGGCTTGCGGAGCGTGAGAATGGCACTGCTTTGGGCAAATGCGGGCGCAAGCCTGACAGCCGATGCAGAGGGCAGCGTTGAGGATGGTCATCACCTTACGCTCGCTTTCCTCTTCCTCTTCGTTGTCGACAAACTCGCCGTCTTCGTTGAGGGCTCTGAGGGCAAACACACCACGGCCACAGACTTTGAGGCAACGGCTACAGCCGAGGCAGCGGGTGATATCCAGGCTTTCGATAAACTGTGGGATCCAGGGCAGTCCGCCTTTGGTGAGAGCAGTTGCAGTAGCCATAGCCAAGCTCCAAAGCGAGATTTTTAGGATCGGGGAGATTTGCTGTCCAAGGTCTGGTTGACCAACCAGGTGCGGTAAAACTTGAGGGCCACCGTTTCAATGAGGTCGTAGTCTTCCACCACTTCGATGCCGGCCTCGCGGATGCGCTTCATGGGGCAATCGCCGATCTTGGAGACCAATACAGCTCGGCAATCCCGGATGAGATCCAGAATTTGCTCTAGGTTGTTGTCCTCGCCGGATCCCCCGTGGCAGTACTGCGGGATCTTGCGGTGGCCGACAAACTGCGCCCCACGGGCGTTGACCTCGTAGATCAAAAACTCCCGCGCATGGCCGAAGTGGCGATTGACCAAGCCACCGCCTTTGCTGGCCACGGCCACCAGGATGGAGGGGCTGTCGGGAGGCAGGTCGGCTGTCCAGTGGGTCGGGGCTGCCTGCTGCTGAGCTTGCAGTTGGGCAATGCTTGCCTGTACCTGGCGGCGTTTTTCGGGGTCGTACTCGGGGGTCATCTGCATAAAGCGCTCCTTGGTGAACTCTTGGCTGCGGTCTTCCCCCAGAAGGCCCACCGCGTCCGCCCGACACTGGCGACAGTGGCGCATCATCCGCATGTTGCCGGAGCACCGATCTTGCAGGGCTTTCAATTCCTGAGGGGTGGGGCCCCGCTGGCCGATGAGGCCGAAGTAGGTGCCGTGTTCAGGCGCCGAGATCAGGGGCATGATGTTGTGCAAGAAAGCCCCTTTCTCCTGGATCACCCGGTTCACTTCCAAGAGGTGGGTGTCGTTGATGCCGGGAATGAGAACGGAGTTGACTTTGCAGAGGATGTCTGCCTCCCGCAGCAGATCCAGGCTTTCCATCTGCCGTTCGTGCAGGATGCGGGCTGCCTCCACCCCTCGAATGCGCTTGCGCCGCCAGCGGATCCAGGGGTAGATCTTGGCTCCGATCTCTGGATCCACCATGTTGATGGTCAGGGTGACGTGGTCGATGTTCAGCCGTTTGATCTCGTCGATGTAGTCCGGCAACATCAGGCCGTTGGTGGAAAGGCAAAGCTTGAGATCCGGAGCTTTCTCGGCAATGCGGGCAAAGGTCTCGAAGGTTTGCTTGGGGTTGGCCAAGGGATCCCCAGGCCCAGCAATGCCCACCACCGTCAGTTGCGGGATCTTGCCGGCAATCACCAGCACTTTGTGGGCGGCTTCCGCCGGGGTAAGCAGCTCGCTGACCACACCGGGCCGGCTCTCGTTGGCACAGTCGAACTTGCGGTTGCAGTAGTTGCACTGGATGTTGCAGGCGGGGGCTACCGCCACGTGCATGCGGGCGTAGTGATGGTGAGCCGCTTCGCTGTAGCAGGGATGGGTGGCGATGCGCTGCTGCAGATGAGGGGGGAGGGCCTGGCGGGGGCTGCTGCTGCAAGCGCAGGCCGATGGGGAAGGGGATCCCTGGCGGGGCGGAGTTGAAAGGGGCGGCATAGTGGGGTCAACCAGGGGATAGAACGTTACTGGCGGTTATATCAACCGCCCTCTGCCCGCTCCGTTGCACTCAGCCCGGTAGAACTGATCGAGTTTATTGGCTTTGTACTCAAGACCTGCAAAGCCTGATGGCAGGCCAAATCCAACTTTTTTTAGGGGTCAAGGGTCTGGTTTTTCAAGGCCGGGGATGCCGTATTTTGACCCAAAGGGGCGGGGGATCCGGCTGTGGGGAGGATCCCCGGAATCCCTGATTCGACAAGGGCTTGGGGCAATGCTTAAGAAATACTAAAAATCTGCTCAGATGCACTCAAGCGCCGCAGCCTCGGCTGCGTTTTGCATCAATTGCTACGATTTAATATCGTATCAGCCCAAAAGTGTATTGAAAATAGCCGTTTGAGTTTGAGGAAAGATCCCCCTGGGGCAAAATCCTCGCCAAGAAAGTGAAGACTATTGCGGCGGCAGGCCGTCGGACTTTCTTGTTGTGACAGGGGGGATGTACTCGCTCAAATACCCATACCCTTCCCCAAAAATACCGGATCCCTGCGGGCAAAAGACTCAACCCCCTGCCCTCAGAAAAACTTTTTTTGCCCTCTGGGCCAAGCTTCCAGGGTTTGAGTACATCGGCAATAACTCAATCAATCCTGATCGCCCGCTGCCAAGCCTGAGCCACCGCAGCCGCTTGCTATAAGCGGGGGAACAGAAACCCAACGGTTCTGCCCCTCTGTTGAGACTCGCCCCCTGCTTCCCAACCGGTGAGCTTATGTCCCCCCTTGTTTCTCCCCCACCGAAAACGGCTGAAGTGCTGCAGGTGCCCCGTTGCGATCGCTGGCGGATTCTCTACCGTCTGCAGGAGCTGGATTTGACCTGTGGCTGTACCCCGACCGGCCAACTGTGGGTGATGATTCGCACCCCCACCGAAGCCCTCCTCGTCCACAGTGTGCTCCGCCTTTTCACCCTCAACCGCTCTGGCTGGCTGAGTTGGTTGGATCGCTGCTGGTCTCTCCAGACCTGGGATCCCCCTGAGAGACATTCGGGATGGGACGACCGACCCTGAACCTCCGCCGTTTGCCTTCTTGCTTCTCCTGTTCACCTCGTTTTGGTAGCGCCAATGACCACTCCATCCCCCTCAACTCGCTCCTTCCAACAAGTCCGAGACAACCCCGTTCACCTGGGACGGGAGATCACGGTTCCCATCTGCGAGGGCCTCAACCTGGCTTGGGCCAGTCTTCAGGGGCTGTATTTGCAGTATCTGAAGCACCATCTGGTTGTGGAAGGAGCAGAGTTCTACTCAATTCACCAATTTTTCAACGAAAGTCTACAGGAAGTTCAGAACCACGCCCATGAGGTGGGGGAGCGCCTGAACGGCCTAGGTGGGATCCCGGCCTCCAGCTTTGCCAAGCTGGCGGAGCTGTGCTGCTTCAGCCCGGAAGGGGACGATGCATTGGCCGTGCGGCCCATGCTGGAAGCGGATTTGCGGGCCGAGCAAAGCCTGATCGATCTGCTGCGTCGCCAGGCGGCTCTGGCGGAAAGTGTTGGGGATCGCGCCACCCGTCACCTCTACGAGCAGATTTTGCTGCAGACAGAAGAACGGGCCTTTCACCTGGCCCACTTTCTCGCTGCCGACAGCTTGGTTTTGGGCTTGTCCCCACCCTAGCCTGCCCATTCACGCCCACCTCTCGTTTTGGGAGACTCTGCCATGCTTACCCCCGATCGGGCGCCGCTGCTGCAGTTTTTGCAAGTTGAGCTTGGGATCCCGGAATCCGCCCTCACCTTCGCCCTGAAACGGCATGGGTGTGAACAGGGCCCTTTGCCCATGATTCTTTGGCATTACGGGCTGATTTCCTTGGAGCAACTGGAGCAGATTTTTGAATGGTGTGCTCCCCCTCCTCTTGTTACCAATTCTACCCATTCGGAGGTTTAAGCCATGACTTATCCCTACCCTTCTCTTCCCTTTCCCAGAGTCGGCAACCCTTTGGGATGGCTCGGCCTGGTTTTGAACTCAATTTTCAGATCCGCCCTGAAGTGGCCGCGCCGCTGGCTCAACAGCATTGAAATTCGGGGATCCCGGCAGGCGCGTTGGATTTGCCGTTTGATCCCGGCTTCCTGCCCCTTTGAGCGGGATATCCGACTGGGATCCCGCACCGTCCACATTCCGGCCCTCTGTCGCATCAACCCCCTCTACGAGGAGATCATCGCCCTGCGGCTACGGGCGGCGGCTTATCTGGCCGAAGCTGCGGCTCAACCCCAGCCCCCCTCTTCTCAGGAGATCCCATCATGCCCTTGATCAGCCGGACTAAAGTGGCGGAGCTGCTCAACGAGACCGCCTGCGAGCACAACCACAAGAAAGACGGCAAAGGCAAAAACAAAGTCTGTGCCGAGCAAGCCAAGCCAGGAGGAGCGCAGGGAGGCTGTGCCTTTGACGGGGCTTCGATTGCCCTGGTGCCGATCGCCGATGCCGCCCATCTGGTGCATGGACCGATCGCCTGCAGCGGCAACTCTTGGGGGACGCGGGGCAGCCTCTCTTCCGGCTCCCGACTCTATCAGGTGGGCTTCACCACCGATCTGAGCGAGAACGAGATCATCTTCGGAGGGGAGGAGAAGCTGTTCCAGGCCATCCTTGACTTGCAGGCCAAATACCAGCCTGCCGCCATTTTTGTCTATCTCACTTGTGTAACTGCCCTCATTGGCGACGATGTGGAGGCCGTGTGTCAGCGGGCCAGCCGCCAGCTTGGGATCTCGGTCATTCCGGTGAATGCGCCCGGCTTTGTGGGCAGCAAAAACCTAGGCAACCGTCTGGCCGGAGAAGCCCTGCTGGACTATGTTATCGGCACCGCCTCCCCGGAGTACACCACTCCCCGCGACATTAACCTCATCGGCGAGTACAACATTGCCGGCGAGCTGTGGGATGTCTTGCCTCTGTTTGACGAGCTGGGGATCCGCATCTTGGCCAAGATCACCGGCGATGGCCGCTACCGCGAGATCTGTACCGCCCACCGGGCCAAGCTGAACGTCCTCATCTGCGCCAAAGCCCTGCTCAATGTGGGCCGCAAGATGCAGGAGCGCTACGGGATCCCCTACATTGAGGCTTCCTTTTACGGGCTGCAGGAGATGAACCACTGCCTACGGGCCATTGCCCAAGGGCTGAAGGATCCCGAACTGCAGGAGCGTACCGAGGCCCTCATCGAGCGGGAAACTCGCGCCACCGAGGCGGCTTTGGCCCCCTACCGGCAGCGGCTGGCGGGCAAACGAGTTGTCCTTTATACCGGCGGCGTGAAAAGTTGGTCGATCATCTCTGCTGCCCGAGATCTGGGGATGCAGGTAACGGCCACCAGCACCCGCAAAAGCACCGAAGAAGACAAAGCCCGCATCCGCGAGCTGCTCGGCCAGGATGGCATTCTCTTGGACAAGGGCAGCCCTCAAGAGCTGCTCAAGGTGGTGGAGCGCACGAAAGCGGACTTGCTCATCGCCGGCGGACGCAACCAGTACACCGCCCTCAAGGCCCGCATCCCCTTTCTGGACATCAACCAGGAGCGGCACCACGCTTATGCCGGCTATCGCGGCCTGGTGAACTTGGCGCGGGAGATCGATGCCGCCCTCCACAGCCCCATCTGGGAGCAGTTGCGACGGCCTGCCCCCTGGGAGACTCCAGCCGAAGAGGAGGTGGGATGATGGCCCAGCTCATCCAAGAACGCAAGCCTCTCAGCGTCAACCCCCTCAAACTCAGCGCTCCGCTGGGAGCGGCCCTGGCCTTTCTGGGGATCAAGGGCTGTCTGCCGCTCTTCCACGGTTCCCAAGGCTGTACGGCCTTTGCCAAAGCGCTGCTGGTACGTCATTTCCGCGAGGCCATTCCCATGTCCACCACTGCCATGTCCGAAGTGGACACCATCTTGGGGGGGGAGGAGAATGTCGAAGCTGCCATCCTCACCTTGGTGGAGAAGGCCCAGCCGGAGCTGATTGGTCTTCTGACCACCGGCCTCACGGAAACCCGCGGGGACGATATGCCGCGCATCCTGCGGGAGCTGCGCCGACGCCAGCCGCAATTGCAGGATCTGCCCATCGTCTTGGCCTCCACGCCTGACTTTAAGGGATCCCTGCAGGACGGCTATGCCATCGCCGTCAACAGCTTGGTCAGCACCCTGCCGGAATCGCCGTCGGGATCCGTCCACCCTGCTCAGGTAACGGTGCTGTGCGGGCCTGCCCTCACCCCCGCCGATGCCCAGGAGATCAAGGAAATGGTGGAAGCTTTTGGCCTGGAGCCAATCTTGGTGCCGGATCTCTCAGGCTCCCTAGATGGCCACTTGGGCACTGGCTTTAGGGCAACCCCGGACGGCGGCACCAGCCTCGAGCAACTGCGGCAGCTGGGGCGATCCGGCCTCACCTTGGCCATTGGGGAGAGCATGCGCCCTGCCGCTCAGATCCTGGCCCAGCGCTTTGGCACCCCCTATCGGGTTTTCCCCCACCTGACCGGTCTCAAGGCTGTGGATCCCTTTTTGGCAACCTTGGCCGACTACAGCCAACAGCCGGTGCCCCTGCGCTACCGCCGCCAGCGCAGCCAAGTCCAGGATGCCCTCCTGGACTGCCACTTTTTCTTCGGCAACCAGCGGATTGCCTTGGCCCTAGAAGCCGATCTGCTCTGGGGGTGGGTGGACTGGCTGCTGGATATGGGCTGTCAGATCCAGGCGGCCATCAGTCCCACACCGGATCCCCACTTGAGCACCCTTCCCATTGAGGCGGTGCGGGTGGGGGATCTGGGGGATCTGGAGGAGCTAGCACCCGGGGCTGACCTGCTGGTGGGCAACTCCCACGTGGCGCGCCTGGGCAAGCGGCTGGGGATCCCAGTGCATCGAATGGGGATCCCTATCTTCGACCGGCTGGGGGCCAACCACATCTGTCAGGTGGGCTATCGCGGCACCCTATCCCAACTGTTTGCCGTTGGCAACCTGCTGATGGAGCAGGAGGAAGCCCGTCACCCCAGCCCACCCCAGGTTTCTAGGCAGGGATTCTAAGGGATCCAGAGCTTCGAAGGGCAGCCCAAGTGCCCCTAGCTCCCCCAAACCCTCAAGTTCACGTTTCTAAGGAGAACCCTCATGCAAGTGGCCTTTACAACCCGCGACGGCAAGCACGTCAACGCCCACTTTGGTTGGGCCAACCAGATTGACATCTACGAAGTCACCCCCGAAGGCTACCGCTTCTGCAAAACCCTTACCTTTGGGGGCAACTTGGAGGCAGACGGCAACGAGGACAAGCTGGTGCCCAAGCTACAGGCTTTGGCCGATGTCACCCTCATCTACGTGGCTGCCATTGGCAGCAGTGCCGCCGCCCGCCTGATCAACCGCCGCATCACCCCCATCAAAGTGCAGTCGGAGGAAGAACCCATCGAGAGCTTGCTGCAGCGCCTGGTATCCACCCTGCACAATCCTCCCCCCTGGCTGCGCAAAGTGCTCTTGGCCGAGCGCGTCAGCAGACCGGAGTCCTCAACTCCAGTTGTGGAGGCTCAGCCATGACCGTCACCCCTCTCTCTCCCTCGACCAGCCCCATCTTGCAAGAGATCGTTCGCCAGATGCGGGCGGCGGATCCCTACGGCACCTACCGCGCCTGGAGTGATGAGTTGCTGCTCAAGCCCTTTGTCGTCACCAAAGCCCAGAAGCGCCAGATATCCCTCGAAGGGGAGGTGGATCCCGGGGTGCGGAGCCGCATTCTCATCTACTACCGCGCCATTGCCGCCCTGATTGAAAAGGAAACGGGCCTCCTAGCTCAGGTGGTGCTGGATCTCAACAGCGAAGGCTTTGGTTGGGTGCTGGTCTTCTCAGGGCGGTTGTTGTTGGTGGTCAACACCCTGCGAGACGCCCATCGCTTCGGTTTCGAGTCTCTCGAACAGCTCACTGAAAAAGCTACTGCCCTTATCGACAAAGGGATCCAACTGGCCCGAACCTACCCTGAGGTGGGCCGACTGTAGCCGCTTGTCTCCGTCCCGGCAGCCATTTTTTCTTCTTTTTCTTCAGCAATTAGGAGTGCCTTGCCCATGTTGAATGAGAGTGACGTTGAAAATGTTGTGAACGACCTGGCTTTCGAGCCCTTCGAACACCTCTCTGCCGACCAGCTCCGCAGCGAGATCAAGCGCCTAAACAGCAAAGCAGGCCAACTGAAAATGGATCTGCACGATCTGGCCGAGGGGCTACCCGACAGGTTCGAGCTACTCCCCGACTTGGCAGCCCGCACTTACGCCCTATTTGCCCGGCTGCACACCCTCAGACAACGCTTGAAAACCCTGGAGACCTGCCGATGAGTTGGAACCGCAACCGCCGTTGGAAAGACTTCCAAGCCCTGATCAATGCCGAAGATTATTTCGCTTTTTTCGAGCTCCCCTACGATCCGAGGGTGGTCAACGTGAATCGCCTGCATATCTTACGCAAATTCGCTCAGTATCTAGGCCCTCTGGAGTGTTTCCAGGGCAGCGAAGAAGAGCGATTGGAGCAAGCTCGGCAAGCGCTGGAAAAAGCGTACCAAACCTTTCTCACCTCTACTCCGCAGCAGGAGAAGCTATTCCGAGTCTTTCAAGACTACGGTTGTCCAGATGCTGTCGGCGGCTGTGCCGGCTGCAGCTCTTTGGGAGAGCGGGGCGAATGCAGCCCTGGGATCCCTGCCTAAGATCTCTTGTTTACCCCTCGTCAGCTCTCTGGAGACTCCATCATGGCTACCTACACAGTTCACTTGGTTAACCCAAAACGACGGCTCGACACCTATATCTCAGTAGATGAAGATTCAACCATCCTAGAAGCGGCTGAGGATCAAGATGTGGACTTGCCCTCTTCCTGCCGCTCCGGTAGTTGTTCCTCTTGCGTGGCCAAAGTGGTAGAGGGAGAAGTCGATCAATCGGAGCAAACCTTTCTGGATGAGGAACAAATAGCCAAGGGATTTGTGCTGCTCTGTGTGGCCAGACCTCGCTCCAGTTGTACAATTCGTACCCACCAGGAAGCTTACTTGGTTTGATAGACGGCTGCTCTCCAGTTGCTCGCCGATGGGCTTGAGCAGCCTTTTTTCTATTTTTTTCTAGAATTAGGGATCCCTATATGTTGGCACCGCCCACCGTCCCTAAGATCTCAATAACCATATCTCCTCTCCAACTCATGAAGGTTGGAGAAGAAGGTCGCATCTACCAACTGCGCGGATCCGAAGCTGCTTGCGCCCAATTGCAGCAAATGGGTCTCACTCCAGGTACCTATCTCCAGGTTATCCAACGTCACCCTGAGTGGATCCTACTCCTACCCAATGGCCAACTTTTCCTTCCTGCTTATTTGGCTAAACCTATCTGGGTTTGCATGGATCCCCGTTGCACCCTGGCGCCTCCCCAAGAACCGAATAAGAAAACAATCTTAAATTTGCCAAGAGCCTTCTAAAATGTAGTCTATTTACCCAATTTTTAACTTGCAATGAGAGACACTCAAGGTAAGCACATCTCTTCATAATCTATCTTGATTTGGGAGCAAAGCTATGAACACCTGTTTGCTACACCTGGGCTCCATCCTTAAAGCTGCTGAAGAGCTTAGCCTTGTGGAAAAGCCATTTCCCAAGTTGCAACACATTCAACTCTGCACAGGACTAAGCCCAGAGGAAATCGTGCGGGCGCTGGAGCTAGAACCCAATCCCTTGGGTTGGCATCTGGAGCCAAGCCACAACCTGGCCGATGAATCGGCGTATTGGGTGGGCGGACGACCTTGTGTCGGCTTGGTTATTGAGCGTTTTGCCTGACACTTGTTGCAGTTCGGATCCCTAAAAGGCTCTCAAGGGGGGAGGAGTAGCCTGCAAAGCCATCTCAAAAGTTCACTGCAAACATTAGAAGTTAAGAGAAAACAAAGCTTTCCAGAAGGTTCACCCTAGACCAAATCTCCCTGGCCTGCCGGGGATCTTTTGAGGTATCGTTCAATCCAGTTCACGAATTGAGCTTAGGAAACAGACCTTAAACTAAGGTCTCTCGCCGGGCTGCCACGGCTTTGCGAGGAAGGTCTCCATGGCCGGGTTTAGGGTTGCGCAGATGCGATAGCAGGTGTGAACGAGGGAGAGCTACAGGGAAACGTTATGGAGTTTGAGGGCTATGGCTTATCAAATCTCAGGGGATTGTATCGGTTGCAACGCTTGTGTAGATAGCTGTCCTACGAAAGCTATTGTTGTTCAGGATGGGGAATACTGGATTAATCCTCTGTTGTGCAATGACTGCGAAGGTTTCTTCCCAGAACCTCAGTGCGTTAGCCTGTGTCCCGGTTCTGCCCCGCAGCCTTATGAAGCCATGAAGGGGCGCAACCGCACGGTCACGGCCCGCATTCGCAGCAGTCCACCTCTATTTTTGAACGGCCATAGCCAGGCTTTTGCTTCGTCAATTGTGGTCTGGGAAGCTTGCAATTTCCTATCTCAATTTCAATCTCTCAATCTGCAAAAGCAGGGAGATAACCAGGTTTACTATCAGAAATCTGTTGGCCACAACCAGGGATCTCTGACCCTAACTCTATGTTTGGACGGGATCCCACAAAGTGCTCCGATCGATGTGCGAACTGCCTGTTTGCATCTTATTTTTGCTGCCTATGCCGCCGGGTTGGATAGCCCCTGGAAGGAATCCTTTGTTTTCACCGACTCACAATTGGAGTCCTATTTGGGCTGGGATAAACGTAAAGATCTGAGCAAGATGACCCGTCTCCACCTGTTCATGACCTGGATAGAGCAGCTCTGTCGGATTCAAGTCTCCATCGATTGGCCGGATCAGGGGCGGGTGAAGGGGTTTTCGGTACCGGCTGGCCCTCTGTGGAGGCTGCTCAAGATGCATCGCCACTTTCAAAAAGATGAGCAGGGCTGCAACCATCTGGTGGGCCTGACTTGGGCGATTCAGCCCGGCGAATGGACACGGTACTTTCTCAATCGACAAGGGTGCCGCCAGGGGCAAGCCTTTTATCAGTACAGCAGCCTGCCCCTATCCCTGCTGCAGGCCGTGATGAGCCATTGGCAACACCATGAAGGAGCCATGCGCCTGCTGCTGTGGCTGTTGTTCAAAGTGAGGATGGGGCGGCAACAGCGTCTGACGGTGCCCACCCTGATGCGAGTGGCCTACGGGGAAGAGCGACTGCAGGAAGCTTATCTCAATCTCCAAGAACGCAAACGGCTGGTGCGCACCTTTGAAAGCGATCTGGAGGTTCTCAACCACTACGGCCTCAAGCCGGAGTTCGATCCCCTCACCTATCCTTCTTCCATTCAACCCCTGTGGGCTCGCCTGGAAGCTGTGCCCGAGGATGCGGACGAGGCATTGAACTTTTGGATTGAAGATGCCAACAACGGTGGCTTGCTGACGGCTGCCGGGCCGCGGGGCAAGTGGGGACTCTTGATGCAGGCTCGCATTCAACGATTTCATCTGCCCTCCGACTGGCATCGTCGAGTAGTTCAAGAAGCCAGATCCCCAACCCGAGAATCGGGATCTCGGCGGCAGCGTAGGGCAAAGTCTGCGCCTGTTGCAACAGACTCGGATCTCCCTGGCCCTCCCGAAAACCCAAAAGACTTCCCCTCAAGCAAAGCTTTGCGTGGAGCGGATATCTCGGCGGCACGCCAGCAAAAGGGAATCAGCCAGCGGGAATTGGCCCAGAGGCTGGGGCGCAGCCAGAGCTGGGTGCGGGATGTAGAGAATGGGCGGCTTCAGATCAGCCTAAACGATCGCCAGCGCCTTATCAAAGCCCTGTATTTGGATCCCAGGCAACATCAAGTCTAGGCCAGTTACTCAATTCACTCATCCACTCACTCATCCACGGCAATGACCACATCCGAGGCTTTGATGGCAGCATACGCTTCTTTCCCAACTGCTATGCCCAACCGTTCGGCAGAGTGCTTAGAAATAATGGCTGTTATTTCTATACCCGGTGCAACTTCCAGAATAATTTCGGCATTGACCATGCCTACCTGGACACTTTTTACAGTTCCTTTAAACAAGTTGCGAGTGCTGATTTGCATGACTTCTCCTTTGTTGAACAAGCAGAGCAACAGGGGTGTTGACCGAACTGAACAAGAGAGGAGCTTGCCGGATGGTCATTCAACACCGGTTTCAATACTATCAGATGCTTATCGTTGCCTCTGGGGAGGAAGGGCTGCCAATAGTCTAGATTATGTATCTTAAAGATACAAACTGCAACCTCTAATGGTCAAAGTACCGAGCGATTGGTGGATTTTCCTGTTCTGAAAGTCGTCACGGGTCAAAGAAGAATGGCTATGAAACGAAGAACTGCAATGTTATTCCTGGGGATCCTGGCCGCTCTGGCTTTGAGGTGGGGGTCGGCTCCCGGCTTGGCGCAATCTCAGCCCATTTTGGTGGGGGCTGCGGTGAGCTTGCAACCGGCTTTAACGGAAATCGACCGGTTGTTCACCGCCCGCTATCCCGACATCAAGGTTGAGTACAACTTCGCCAATTCCGGCTCTCTCCAGCAACAGGTGGAGCAGGGGGCTCCTTTGGACGTGGTATTTTTCGCAGCCGCCTCTTTTATGGACGCCCTTGCCAAGCAAAACCTGCTGGTGGAGGGATCCCGGCGAGATCTTCTCAGCAACCGCATGGCTTTAATTGTGCCTGCCAATGCCAGAACCAAGGTTCAGGATTTTGCCGACTTGGTGGCGGAAGAGATCCGGGTTCTGTCCATTGGGGATCTGCAGGCCATGCCCGCCGGACGCTATGCCCAGGAAATTCTCACCGAGGCGGGGGTGTTTGAGACGCTGCGGCCCAAGATGGTGTTTGCCAGCACGGTGCGGGAAATTTTGACGGCGGTGGAGCAGGGCAATGCCGACGCCGGGATCCTGTTTACCTCGGATGCTCAGCTTTCGGATCGGGTGCGGGTGGTGGCTACGGCGGATCCCATTACGCCGATTGTCTATCCGGTGGCCTTGGTGCGCGATACTCCCGCCGGACGGTCTTACTTGGAGTTTTTGACCTCAGGGGAAGCGGCAGAGGTGTTTGTGAAGTACGGCTTTATCCGCCTGTAAGGGATCCCTCTGCAATTGCCCAAATGAGCGACTACGACCTATCCCCGCTTTGGATCTCCCTACGGATTGCCGGCTTGGCCACGGGCATCACCTTTGGGGTGGGGACGCTGGCGGCTTACGGGATGTTGCACTACCGAGGTCGGTGGCGCTCTCTCCTCGAGGCCATCTTATTGGCGCCGCTGGTGTTGCCGCCCACCATGGTGGGGTTCCTATTGTTGCTGCTATTTGGTCGGCGAACCCTTCTGGGACAACTTTTGGCCTCGCTGAACCTATCGGTCATCTTCACCTGGTATGCCGGGGTGATCACGGCAGTGGTGGTGGCCCTGCCCCTGATGTACCGCACGGCCTTGGGAGCTTTCCAGCAGATCGACCCGACGCTGGTGGCGGCAGCCCGCACGCTGGGGGCAAGCAGGGCCAAGATTTTTACGCAGGTGCTGATCCCACTGGCCTTGCCGGGGATCCTGGCGGGGATTACCCTCAGTTTTGCCCGCGCTCTGGGGGAGTTCGGCGCCACCTTGATGCTGGCAGGCAACATCCCAGGCCGCACGCAAACCCTGTCCATGGCCATCTTCTTTGCCGTTCAGGCGGGGGACATGCGGGGGGCAGCCATTAGCTCGGCCTTGGTCTTGATGTTGTCCTTGGGGGTGATGACGGCAGTTAACCTTTGGTTTCAGCGACGGCCTCTGCAGCAGCTTCCCCCTCGCCCCCTGCGGGTTCTGGCCAGAAGGGATCCGGATTTCTCAACTCCGGCCCCCCGCCTCTGGGTGGACATTGACAAGAAGCTGCCCCAATTTGAGCTGCAGGCGCAACTGAGCTGCGACGGGCGGCCATTAGGACTGCTGGGGGCCTCTGGATCCGGCAAAAGCCTACTTTTGCGCTGCATTGCCGGGATCGAAACCCCGGATGGTGGGCGCATTTTGCTCAACGAGCGGGCGTTGTTTGACGCCGAACAGGGGATCCGGCTGCCCCCCGCTCAGCGACGGGTAGGGGTGATCTTCCAGAACTACGCTCTGTTTCCCCATCTCACCGTCGCCCAGAACATCGCTTTTGGGATCCCTGCGGGCTTGAGCGAAGCGGAAAAACAAGAGCGGATCCAGGCCCAGCTGCGGTTGGTCAAGCTGAAGGGCTGGGAAAACCGCTATCCCACGGAGCTCTCCGGAGGACAGCAGCAGCGGGTGGCCCTGGCGCGAGCCTTGGCTTCTGAGCCGGAGATCTTGCTGCTGGATGAGCCTTTTTCTGCTTTGGATGCCCACCTGCGCAGCCAACTGGAGCAGGAGATGGGGGAAATCCTAGCGGGCTACAAGGGAGTCACGCTTTTGGTAACCCACAACATTGAGGAAGCCTTCCGCCTCTGCGGGGATCTGGCTGTAATGGAGCAGGGGCGAATCATTGCCCAGGGGGACAAGCGTCAGCTATTTGAGGCTCCCCCCTGCCTTAGTGTGGCGCAACTGACGGGTTGCAAAAACATCTCGCGGGCCAAGCTCCTGGGCCCTCAACGGGTGCTGGCCTTGGATTGGGGCTGTGAGCTGCAGGTACAGGGATCCCCAGCGGGAGAATACATCGCCATCCGCGCCCACCACCTCACCTTCCGGCCAGACGGGAGACTGCCCAACACGTTTCCGGCTTGGCTGGTGAAGTGGAGCGAGACCCCCCACCGACTGACTCTCTTCTTTAGGCTGGGCGGTCCTCCTGCCCACAGCCAGGACTACCACCTGCAAGCTGAGGTGTGGCGGGAGCGCTGGCGCGAGGTGGAGACTTGGGGATCCCCGTGGTGGCTGCAGTTGGATCCCCGGCATCTGATGGTGTTTTGAGTCTGGGCTTAACACCCGTCAAGTGGGTTCTTCGCCCAGGCAATAGCCCCGCGGGGTAATCAGCCGGTCTCCATGGCGAAAGGTCTGAGAGTTGCCGATAAGAACCAGGGTGAGCATGTCCACCTCCTCTGGATCCAGCTCCCCTAGGGTGGTGAGGTGGAGGGTTTCGCCGGGGCGGTAGAGGTTGCGGGCCAAAGCCACGGGGGTATGGGCGGGTCGGGCCTGCAGAAAGATCTGTAGAGCCTTGAGGAAGGGATCCACCCGCTGCCGGGAGCGGGGGTTGTAAAGGGCCACCACAAAATCGGCAGCTGCAGCCGCCTGCAGGCGTTTTGCAATCACTGGCCAGGGGGTAAGCAGATCCGAGAGGGAAATGGCGCAGAAGTCGTGCATCAGCGGAGCCCCCAGCCGGGCAGCAGCCGCCTGGAAGGCAGAGATCCCCGGCAGCACCTCCAGAGAAGGGCGGATCCCATCCCAGCCAGAGCGGATCAAGCACTCCAGCACCAAGCCCGCCATGCCGTAAATGCCGGCATCCCCCGAAGAAATCACCGCCACCTTCAGCCCCTGCTGCGCCCAAGCAATCGCCCGTTCGGCTCGCTGCAGCTCTTGGGTAATGGGAGAAGCCTCCCAAATTTGGCCGGGGTGCAAAAGGGGGGCCACCAAGTCTAGATAAAGCTGGTAGCCAATCACCACCTCAGCTTGGGCTAAAGCCAGGCGGGCGGCCAAGGTCAATTGAGCGGGATCGCCGGGGCCGGTGCCAATAATCCACAGATGGCCACTGCGAGGGGAATATTCCCGGGCAGCGCGGGCAATGGCCAGGGTACAGGCCCCTTCGGTTTTCGAGGTGAAGACCTGCTTGGGGCAGAGGAGGGTTGCTCCCCCAAAGGGCTCTACCTTCTCCGCAACACAGGATGGCCTCTCAGGAACCTTGTCACCTCTTCCCCAAGTCTGACAAGTCTGAGCTGCCAAGAGGGCAGCCGCCTCCGCTACCGAGGGGGTGCCCACCGCCTGCCGCACCGCCTCCGAAGGGTGGGGCACTGGGATCCCAGCCAAAGCCTCTGCCGGGAAAAACTCAATGGGCCAGCCGTGGGCCTGAGCCAGCTCCAAAAGACCCGGCTCGTCTTGCTTGAGCTCTAGGGTGGCCAGGCCGGCAATGGCCTCGAACGCCAGCCCCTGGGCCTGCAGCAGGCGGCGCAGGGATCCCTCTAGCCAAGCGCGGGTGGTGCCCCGCTCGCAGCCCACCCCCACCCACAGCACCCGCGGATGCCAGTGCACTGTCGGGATCCCCGTGGGAGGGGAGAGGTATTCCCCAATCCAGATCTGGGCAACGGGATGGGGAGGAGAGGAGGCCACTAGGGGATGATCTGCCGGCCAAGCTTGTCGCCAAAGCCGCGTGCCGCAGGTCTGGTGAACGGCCACCGGCTCTCCCCGCGTCAAGGCGGCTGCCACCCCGTTCCAATCTCCAGCGCCCCGCCGCCAGCCGTAGGGATCCCCCAGCAAATCCAAAGGCGGGATCCCCAGCCCCTCGGAAGCAGAGGTGAGAACCGGCTGGGCTCCCAAGGTAGCGGCCACCTGCCGCGCCAGGGCATCGGCCCCCCCCACATGTCCCCCGCACAGGCTAATAGCCCAGCGACCGGCTTCGTCCACCACCACCACCGCTGGATCCCGCTGCTTGTCCTGCAAGAGGGGGGCAATGAGCCGCACCACCGACCCTGCGGCCAAGATGAAGAGACAGCCCTGCACCTGGGGCCAGGTTTGGGCAACGGCTTCTGCTAGGGAGCCTGGCGCTGTGGGATCCTTGGGATCCCCGTAAGCCTGCCAGGGGGAGGGCAGCCCCTGCGGGTCAGCTTTGCTCCAGCAGCTCACCTCCTTGCCCAAGAGCGGGATCAGAGAGTTGGCCAACCGGCGGGCGCGCGGGCTGGGGGCAAACAGAGCAAGCTTCATCGAGCGTGGGCCAAGGCCAGGATTCTCCCCGGATCCTATACTGGACATAGAGCCACCCGCGAAGGGACAAGTGCCGATGGTCATCCCACCTGGACTGATGCTGCCCCTAATCCCCCTGGAGGTTTTGCTCTCCACGAAGGGGCTGATGTTTTTGCTGCTATCGGCCTATGGGGGGGCCATGTGGACATTTTTAAGTGGCGCTCCCCGTGTCCACACCATCATCGTGCCGGACTTGGAGCAGGCCAGAGGGTTTTATGAGAAGGTGTTGAAACTGCCGGAAGCGGAGCTGCCCCTGCAGTACTACTACGGCTACGAGCAAAGCATGGTCGGCTACAGCCTAGGATCCGCTTACTTTCCAGGGGATATTGGCCTCAGTCCCCGCTTCGATGCCAAAGCCCGTCCCACCTCTGGGCCCACCCAATTGGATACCCCCGGACTTTGGTACCAACTCTCCGACAATGTTCAATTGCACGTGATCCCTGGCTCTACAGATCCCTATGCGGGGTCCGGTTCCTACGGCAACGCCTCTAGGCCTAGCTCCTCATCTGCTTCTGCTTACGGGACTGTACCGGCAGCGGGCCGCAGCAGCGGCGTTCGCTATCGCCATGTCAGCTATGAGCGGGAGTCCCTTAAGGCCCTTCTGAAGCGAATCAACAAACAAGGGATCCGCAACAGCATTCGCTCCGAGAAGCCCTTCGTCTTTTGGGTGCGGGATCACCAGGGTCAGATTATCGAATTTGCCGAACTGAAAGGCTGACGGGATCCCCTAAGATTGTTAAAGGAAAGCCAAAAGTCGGCGGTGGGGGGATGCCAACGATGAAACGGGTGCTGCTGCTGGTGCTGTGTTTGCTGTGGCTTGGGGTGTGGGGCGGCCAGCCGGCCGTGGCTCTGTCGCGGGCCAAAGACAATCCGGTGGTGAGCGTGCAATCCCCAGCCAAGGACTTCACCACCACCGAGTCGGGATTGCAATACTACGACATCACTCAAGGCAGTGGGCCTTCCCCTCAGCCGGGGCAAACGGTGGTGGTCAACTACGTGGGCAAGCTACAGGATGGCACCATCTTCGATAGCTCCTACAAGCGCAATCAGCCTTTTGTCTTCACCTACGGAGTAGGGCAGGTGATCCGTGGCTGGGAGGAAGGGCTGGCCACCATGCGGGTGGGGGGCAAGCGCTACTTGCGCATTCCGCCGGAGTTGGCCTATGGCAGCCGCGGGGCAGGCGGGGTGATCCCCCCCAATGCCACCTTGGATTTTGAAGTGGAGCTCCTGGCCATCCAGTAGATTCAGATCTTGCAGAGCATGACTCTAGTCAATAATAAGCTCAACTATACTGAAAATAATGTATAATATGTTCAGTACGGATTACTACC
>NZ_JANSHM010000029.1:0-34601 GCF_047461635.1 Synechococcus sp. W55.2
GGGAAGGGGATGCGGATTTGAATGGTGCGAATGTGATTGCGCTCTTGGGGGCTGTCGTAAACCAGCCTAGAGGTTCGTGGTTGGCTTGCCAACTGCAGGGCTACTGAAAGCCCGCCCTGTACTGCGAAGCAGTCAGGGTCGGGTAGTTTACTCTGCAATGCTTGGGTCAATCCCGGTGGGTGGATCGCCTAGAATAATCCACAACCCACCTCTTTCTGCTGCCATGAGTTCTCACTCTTCAGATTGGTTCACGCGGGCTCGCCACATTTTTTACGGCACGGCCACCGCTCTGGTGGAGATCCTGCAAGACCCGGAAAAGCGCACCGAAAACCTCAACCGCCTTTCGATGGACTTGGGACAACTGGCGGCGGAGCTGGAGCAAAAGGGAGAGTTGATCGAGCAGGAGGCAGTTCGTTACGTTGAGAGTCTCAGGGATCCAGCCGCCAACGCCCCCTCGGCAAGTCCTGACTCTGAAGCGCCTGTCGAGAATGCTCCCCCGACACCAGCCTCCTCCCCCAACAAGCCGGCTATCTCCAGAGAAGAGATGGCTGAGTTGATGGAGCTGATCCATCAGATTGAGTCCTTGCGCCTGGATTTGGAGCGGTTGCGCACCTCGTCCTGAGTCCTGTGCGGTTCGATATCCTTACCCTTTTCCCCGAATTTTTTGAAACGCCGCTGCGCATTGGGCTGGTGGGCAAAGCCCTACAGCAGGGGATCGCCGAAGTCCACTGCACCAATCCACGCGACTTCGCCACCGATAAGCACCGCCGTGTCGATGATGAGCCCTACGGGGGTGGGGTGGGCATGGTGCTCAAGCCAGAGCCTTTCTTCGCTGCTGTCGCCTCCCTGCCCCGGTTGGATCCCTGCGAGATCATTCTGCTGACGCCCCAGGGGCAACCGCTAAACCAGGCGCTGCTGCAGGAGCTGGCCCAGAAGGCGCAGCTGATCCTGCTGTGTGGCCAGTACGAAGGCTTTGACGAACGCATCCGCCAATACCTGGCCACCCGCGAGGTGTCGCTGGGGGATTTTGTCCTGACCGGGGGGGAAATTCCGGCGCTGGCCCTGATCAACGGCGTGGTGCGGCTCTTGCCGGGCACTGTGGGCAAGGTAGACTCGTTAAAGAGGGAAAGCTTCGAGGCGGGGCTGCTGGACTATCCTCAGTACACCCGCCCGCCAGAGTTTCAGGGGTACAAGGTGCCGCCGGTACTCCTCTCAGGCGACCATCAAGCAATTGCCCGTTGGCGTCTGCAGCAGCAGCTGGTTCGAACCTGGCAAAGGCGGCCAGACCTGTTGGCCAAGCGCCCCTTGACCGCCGAAGAGCAGCAGTTGTTGGTAGAGGGGCTGGCGGAGCAGCACCCTCGTGTAAACGAAGCGGAGAAATAAATCATGCTCGGCAAGCTTCTCAACCGTCTCCTGAATCCATCGCCCGTCTGCTGGCGTGGGATCCCCTCGCCCCCAGCACTGCTCCTGGTGGGAATGGCCTTGAGCTCGGTTCTGAGCGGTTCTGGGGTGGCCCTGGCCCAAAGCGGAAGTGTCAACGATGCCATTCGCCGCGACAGCAATCCCTCTCTGTTCGATGGCACCAGCATTAACGTCAACAATCTCTTCCGGGCTGCCGACTTCCTCTCTCGCCAAAGTGCCGCTTCCCGTTGGGACGGCAAGGCCAGCGTCGATGCTGCTGTGGAGCAATTTAACCAATCCCGCCGCCGCTCCCTCCCGCTTTCTCCCGGTTCCTTGGCACCTGAGCCCACCCCCACTCCCTAAGGTTGGATCCCATTCCCGGTAAATCTGTTAGGATCGCAAAGCCGATCCCGTGCCTGCTGAAATGCGGTACACCGTTTTCGGGATCCATTAGGAGAACACTGCCGTGGTTAAGAGCACCCCCTCCAGCAAAGCCGATACGGAACAGCGTTTGGATCCCGCCAGCCGGGGTCACTCCAAAGACAGTTCCACCGCACCCAAAGGGATCCCGGGCTTCATTCACGAGACCCGTGTGGAATTGGGCAAGATCGTTTGGCCGAGCCGCCGGCAATTGATCGGCGAGTCGGTAGGGGTCTTACTGATTGTGTTGGCTTTTGCTTCCTTCATCTACCTGGTCGATCAAGTGTTTGCTTGGGTAGCCACTCAGCTGTTCTTGTGATGTTCTGTCCTGAGGGGCAAGAGAGTCATGTTCAAGGATGGCTACAGGGAGGATGTGAGGTGATGAGGCCAGAGCAGCAGCGAAAACGTCGTGGGGGCCGTGTGGAGCACTTTGAGCCTGCAGACGCGATCCCGGAACCGGACGAGGGGGAAGGTCAAGAGCGTCGCAACCTGCGCTGGTACGCCGTGCAGGTGGCCTCAGGCTGCGAGAACAAAGTGAAGAGCACCCTGATGCAACGGGCGGCTGCTTTGGATGTGGCGGATCAAATTGTCGAGGTGGTGATCCCGAAGCGGACGGGCTTCAAGCTGGATCGATCCGGCAAGCGCCAGGAGCAAGAGGAGAAGATTTTTCCCGGCTATGTCCTGGTACGCATGGACATGAACGACGACACTTGGATGGTGGTGAAAACAACCCCCAATGTGATCAACTTTGTTGGCACGGAAGAAAAACGGGCCTACGGTCGCGGTCGGGGGCATGTTACGCCGCGTCCCCTCAGCCAAAGCGAAGTCCAGCGCATCTTCAGCAGCGTCGAGGTGGAGGAAGTGCCCCTCAAGATCGACATGGCCCCTGGGGATCGCATCGAGGTGCTATCCGGCCCCTTCCAGGGTTTCTACGGCGAGGTGGTGGAGGTCAGCCCAGAACGGGGCAAGCTCAAGGCGTTGATCTCGATTTTCGGGCGCGATACCCCGGTAGAATTAGAGTTTGGTCAAGTGCGAAAAGAGGTGTAACTGCGTTTCATGGCTAAGAAGTTGGTGGCCGTGGTCAAGTTGGCCATTCAGGCGGGCAAGGCCACCCCCGCTCCCCCCATTGGCCCAGCCTTGGGTCAACACGGGGTCAACATCATGGCCTTTTGTAAGGAGTACAACGCCAAGACGGCGGATCAGGCCGGGATGGTGGTACCGGTTGAGATCTCCATCTTCGAGGATCGCAGCTTTACCTTCGTCCTCAAGACGCCGCCGGCTTCGGTGTTGATCAAGAAGGCCCTGGGCATTGAGTCCGGCTCCAGCGAGCCCCACAAAACCAAGGTGGGATCCCTGACCCGAGCTCAACTGCGCCAGATCGCCGAGCAGAAGCTGCCGGATTTGAATGCCCACGATGTGGAGGCGGCCATGAAAATTATCGCCGGAACTGCCCGCAGCATGGGGGTGACGGTGGTGGATTGAGGGATCCCTTGCCCTATCTGAGGTGTTCACGGTCTTGAAGTTGTTTCAGCAAACCACTGTGGGGGAGAGAAGTTCTCGTCAGTACCCCGAGGAGAAACGATGGCTCGAAAACTTTCCAAACGTATGCAGGCTTTGCGGGAGAAGGTGAAGCCCATTGCCTATGCTCCCGAAGCCGCTTTGGCCCTGATGAAGGAGACGGCCACCGCCAAATTTGAGGAGGCGGCAGAGGTTCACATCCGCCTGGGGATCGATCCCAAGTACGCCGACCAACAACTGCGCACCACCGTGGTCTTGCCCAGGGGCACCGGCCAAGAAATCCGAGTGGCGGTGATTGCCCGCGGCGAGAAAGTGGTGGAGGCCCAAAATGCAGGGGCGGATCGGGTTGGATATGAAGACCTGATCGAGGAAATCAGCAAGGGCATGATGGATTTTGACCTTCTGATCGCCACCCCCGATGTGATGCCCCAGGTGGCTAAGCTGGGGCGGCTGTTGGGGCCGCGCGGCCTCATGCCTTCTCCCAAGGGGGGAACGGTGACCATGGATCTGGCCCAGGCGATCAAAGAGTTTAAAGCCGGCAAGCTGGAGTATCGGGCAGATCGCACCGGCATTGTGCATTTGATCTTCGGCAAGTGCAAGTTCCCCGTCGAAGCTCTGCTGGAGAACCTAAAAGCGGTGCAGGAGTCCATCGATCGCAACCGTCCTTCTGGAGCCAAGGGCAAGTATTGGCGAACCCTACACGTTTCTGCTACAATGGGGCCCTCGATTGAGGTTGATATCAATGCCCTGCGGGAGCTGAAGTTGGCAACTTAAGCCTTGCTTCGGTGCCGCGATGGGTTGAGAAGAGTTTGAGTGGGTGAATTTGGAGGAGGATCCCGGCAGAGCGTTTTTCCCCAGTTGAATAGCAAGCCGAAGACAGCAGGTGCCCGCGGGCTTAATCTCCTGCCGAGGTTTGAGCGAAGTTCAAAGGGATCCCTTCTTGGATCGCTTTTGATGATGCGCTTATCTCAATGCGTCTCGGCTACGGCTGGGGCGCATTCTGTTTGGTAGAACCCAGATTCACCACCCGTTCAACCCTGGGTGACCATTGACAACAAAGGAGGTGAGCGCATGGGCAAGCAACCTTTAGCGAAGAAAGCGGAGATCGTCGATAAAGTCCGATCCCTGCTGCAGGCCAGCCAAATGGTGCTGGTGATCGACTACAAGGGGCTGACCGTTGCGGAGATGGACCAACTGCGGGCAGAGCTGCGCAAGTCGGATTCGGTTTGCATGGTTGTTAAGAATACCCTGATGCGGCGAGCCATTGCCGACCAAAAAGCTTGGGCAGGGATCATTCCCTTTTTGGCGGGGCCGACGGCCTTTATCTTGATTCGGGGCGATATTTCAGCCGCCCTGAAGGCGTATCAAGATTTTGCCAAGCAAACCAAGAAAACCGAGTTCCGCGGTGCTGGCATTGAAGGGCTATCCCTGACCTTGGAGCAGGCCAAGGCCATCGCCGAGCTACCGCCCAAGGAAGTGCTCATGGCCCAAGTGGCGGGCAGCCTCAAGTCGGTGGCCACCGGCCTGGCGGTCGGGCTCAATGCTGTGCCCACGCAAGTGGCGCGCGGTATCCACGAGATCCCAGCCTCTCTGGGGCGGGCCATCCGGGCCATTGCCGACAAGGAGGCCGCATAAAGGGCTTCAGTTCATCAGCCCAAACCTGTGTATCGATTCTGTTACCCCCAAGGAGAAACCATCATGTCTTCAGAGCGCGTTGCAAAGATTTTGGAAGAGTTGAAAGCCTTGAGCTTGCTGGAAGCTTCCGAGCTGGTGAAAGCCATCGAGGAAACCTTTGGCGTCAGTGCAGCAGCCCCAGCCGGCGGCATGGTCATGGCAGCTCCTGTGGCAGCGGCGGCGGCAGCTCCGGCGGCAGCCCCTGAGCCGGTGGAAGAGCAAACTGCCTTTGATGTCATCCTCGAGGCTGTGCCAGCCGACAAGAAGATCGCCATCCTCAAGGTGGTGCGCGAGTTGACCGGCTTGGGTCTGAAGGATGCCAAAGATCTGGTCGAGGCGGCTCCCAAACCCGTCAAAGAAGGGGTTGCCAAAGAGGAAGCCAACGACATCAAGAAGAAGCTGGAAGAAGCCGGCGCCACCGTCAAGATCAAGTAGTTCCAGTTACGAGGAGAGCGCCTCTCCCTGCTCTGACGAGGAATCTAATCAAGACTCTCAAACCCAAGGGGGGCTGCTCCGGCCCCTCTTTTGGGTCTGCCCGACCATTGGCGTGGGTTCGGGATCCCTGCTCCGCCGCGCTTCCACCTCTCCGTGAGCTTTCAAGAGGGCAGCCAGCTTGCGACGCATGACAATGCCGGGTTTATCCGTGAACATGTGCTGCTCCACCTTGATATCGAGGGGAACATCGTAGTCGGTGCTTTCCAGAACCCATTGATCCTCAAGGGTTACCTGTCGATCGAAGGCGATGATACTCTCAGCACTCACCTCTGCTTCCGAATCGTTGCGTAAACAGAATTGCACCACCTGTGAGGTTTGGTCGTCGATGGGGGCAGCCCCTGTGAAAATGATGTGGATGAGGCCGTTGGGGTAGGTGATTTTGAGCTTGCGACCAAAAGGCATAAACCAGGTGCCCTCCAGGATACGCACTGTGCGATCCTCTGACATCCGCAAGTTTTGCTTCTGCAAGTCACTGTTGAACACCGGCAAAACAGAGGTGGCCCGAAGGCCGTACTCCAGCTCTTCAAGGCTGTCCAGATCGGGGGGTACAGGCTCGGAGATCACCCCAAAGCTCTGCTGATGGACGAAGTGGGGATGGGCATTGTCAAAGGAGTTTTCCATCAGGCGCAGGCCGGCGCATTTCCAGACCTCATAGAACTGATGAATTTGGCGAAACCGGGGATCCGCCACCTCTGAGATCTCGGGAATATCGGTCAAGGGATCCGCCAATGCCACCCAAACATAGCCATAGCGCTCTTGGCAGCGAAACCCCTCCACCTTGTAGGTAGGGGGGATGAAGTTGTCTGTAAGTTGGGGCACCTTCACACAGGTGCCAGAGCCGTCAAATTCCCAGCCGTGATAGGGACAGCGGATGTGGCCATTGCAAACAACCCCTTTGGAAAGTTGGGCCGAGCGATGGCAGCAACGATCCAAGACGGCGCAGGGCTGCCCCAACTCATTGAGCCAAAGCACCAAAGGGGTCTTCAGCAGCGTGAAAGCTTGTGGGCCGGTTTCCAGGGCCGACATCGGGATCACGGGGTACCAAAACCGCCTCAGGACAGGTTGCTGGGTAACAAGCATAAACCCGCTCCACAAGCTCTAGTTCGGAGAATCATGAGCTGGCTTTTCGTGAGCCCAGGTGACTCAAAGCATTGCCCTCAGCAAAAAGAGTAGGCGTCGAAATACCCGAAGTCCGTATAAGCCAACACAGCTTTGCCCTGCCACAGCGGTCGCGTTTGGACATCGACAACTCCCCCTCTATCCAGAGATGGGCTATTGATTGAGGGAAGTAGAAAAGTGTCAGTGGGCTTCTGTTGGCATGTGGCTGTGGGGAGAGGTGGAAAGGTGCAAAACGAATTGAACCCCGCTCGAGATCCTTGTAGCACAGGGATCCCGGCCCAACCTACTGCAGAGTCCACCTCCCCCAAACCAGAACCGGCTGCTGAGAGCCGGCCAAACCAACTGACGGATCCAGAGCCCCGCCTCAGCCGTTCTCAACAAGAACGACAGCAGGAACGCCGCTCCTTACCTTGGCGCCTGGGGCTGGCCAACGTGCTCTCGGCAGGGTTGCATTTCATCGCGTTGCATTTCATGGCGATGAGCTGGATGGGTTGGCGGCCTGGGATCCCGGAGGAGGAGATAATCTCCTTTCAGTGGGTGGAGGTGGCAGACGAGCCGCCCCCAGAGCCGCAGTGGATTGCGCCCGTCTCCGCCCGTGAGTCCGGTGTCTCTGAACCTCGGGATCACGTATCGGTGCGGCAGTCGCAAGTGGCCAATCCAGGTGAATGGGTAGAGGTCACTTCTGCAACGGCACAGCCTCTGCTCGCCTCAGCCGCAGGGAGTCCTGTCCCTGAGATCCTTTCTCCGCCGACAAGGGAGCTTGAGGTGCCCCAGCCCGCCCGGAACTCTGCCTCTCCTCAGCAGCAGCCAGAGGCCAGGTTAGAAAATCTGTCAGCGGGTTTAGCAGCTCTGGAGCAGGCAGTTGCCGATCACAATTGGGCGGAGGCGCTACATCTGACGGAAGAATGGCTGGATCACTGGCCTCTGTCCTCTCCACAGCGCCAGCAACTGCAGGACTATCGTCAGCATCTGCAAAGCCTACTGGCTACCTCCTCGGCAGCAGCAGTGGAGACCAAATCGGCTCAGATCTCTCCTGCTCAATCCCTCAAGCCTCAACCCGAAAGAGCAGCAAGTTCTCCTGAGGTTTTGCCACAACCCTACCTGTCGGCTCCAGCGGATCCGCATCCAACTTTGCCCTCTCCAGAGCCGATCGCAGCCCCGTTGGAAGAGCCTTCTCCCACCTTGCCCCCGACTTTTCCTACCGGATCCCACAACTCCGACTTCGGTCGCACCAGTGGGATCGAGTCCTCTCAGGCAGGCCCACCCAGCCTAAATGCCACCGCCGATCCGGATTGGGGAGACTACTTGGCTCAATTCCAAGAAAGGGTTCGCCAACACTGGATGGTACGGCGAGCATCCGGCTCCTACGTAACAGTGGTGCAGGTGCGTCTGGATCGACAGGGATCCCTGCGGGAACTGCGCCTGCAAACCCCCTCAGAAGATCCCCTGTTGGATGCAGCCGTGCTCAGTGCCATCCAGCGCTCAGCCCCCTTTGCTCCTTTGCCCGAGAGCTATGTTGGCGAAGAACTGATGCTGGAAATTAACGTGTTGAGCGGATCCCTGCAGGCTGGCCCAACCCAGATTCCGAGAAACTAACGTCAGAACCTCAGGCAAGGCCACAAGCCCTGTTCAGAGGGGTTCAGATTTCCGAGTGTCGGCAGTAGCCTAGGCCATGGACTTGCGGCGGTTGCGCCGGACGGCCACCGCTTTGCGCTTGCGCTTTTCTAGGTTGGTTTCAAAGTGCCGATGGTTGCGCAAATCCCGCAAAATGCCCGCCTTAGAAACCTGGCGCTTGAAGCGGCGCAGCGCCGATTCGATCCCTTCGTTTTCGCCAATCGTCACTTGGGTCATAAGCAAGACATCTCCTCCGTCAATCAATGGGATGGACTCGGTTACAACAGGGATCCCTATCGTGACATACTCCCGACTCCGACTGCTGGCGGTACGGAGCGGGCTTCTCGCTTCATTGGGGAGCTAGTGCAAGAACCCTCCACGAGCAGACACGGGATGCCCCACCGCGTAGCTGTACCAGATTCCGGCAATGCCGTTTTGCACAGCCAGGCTGATTATAGAACAGGGGATGTCCGCCTTTCATTCCGACCCTCGTCCTACGGACAGAGGGCGGGGCTTCAAGGACTCCGTCCCGCTAGCGCGAACGGCGGCCTAGCTAAACGATCGCCACACCACTGCTTGCTGCCACAGTTCGTGTTCACTGCGCCCGGCTGCCAAAGTTGAGCCCCGAAACCACCTCACCTTCCCTCAAATTCACAACAAATGAGGCCATTGTCTCAGTGGGGGGCGGGGGAGAGGGTGCTGGAGTTGGGCTGGGGGCACTGCCGATTACCGATTGCACAAAACCCACAAAGCTAGACACCCGCGTATACACCCCATAGAAATTGGGCTGGGCGCAGCCTCTGCCAAAACTGGTGATCCCGGCCAGGGCAAAACCCGTGCCACTGGACACAATCAAAGGCCCACCGCTATCAGCCTGACACGTATCGACTCCTCCCTGGGGAAAGCCGGCGCAGAGCATGGTATCTAAAATGGTGCCATTGTAGGATTGGGGCGCATTGCACACCGCATTGGAGACGATGGGAACGGTGGCCTGCTGCAAATCTCGGGGAAAGCCGCTGGGTTCCTCGTTGTCCAGAGCACGGGGGAAGGTAGCTCCCCAGCCGAGGATGGTGGCGGCAGTGCCGGGAGCTGTCAGGTTGGTTTGGTTGGGCTGCACCAGCGGCAGGGTGGCCAGAGCCACTGGCCGAGAAAGGCGCACCAGGGCAATGTCGTTCCCCCCAAGTTTTCCCACCTGGGGGTTGTAGCCGGGGTTGAGGACAATTTGCGCGGCGCGAATGCGTTGGCCGGCACCGATTTGCAAGCGGTTGGTACCCAACAGCAGATCCAGATTTTGGGCACTCACTACCTGCTTGCCTTGTTCGTCGAAAAAACAATGGGCAGCGGTAACTACCCACTCCGGCGCGATCAGGGATCCGCCGCAAAACTGCGCTTGAAAGGGATCCGGCTCAGCCGCGTTCAGCAAGGCCACCATCCAGGGAAAGGCCCCTTCGGGAGCAGGTCTGCCGCCCACAATCCGCTCCAGCCCCAAGCCTGAGCGCGGCGTGGTGAAGATTCGCCCTGGGGGCAAAAGGGCGGTGACGCGGTAGGTGCCAGGGGGCAAGTTGGAGAAGCGGAAGTTGCCGCCGCCGTCGCTGACGGTGCTGGGCTCCCCCGGGTCGAGGCGGCCATTGCCGTTTAAGTCCAAAAAGGTGGCGATGCCCGGCAGCCCCGGCTCCCCCGGATCCCGCAGCCCATTGCCGTTGAGATCGTCGAAATGGGATCCCTCAATTCGTCCTGTGGGAGGAGCTGAGACTGGGGGAAGCGGGCGACTGGAACCCCCGCCGCCACAGGCGCTCACACTCAAGGCCAGACACAACCCCAGCGGAATAGACCAAGAGCGAGCCAAGCCCAAGGAGGAATGGGATCGCGAGAGATGAGGCATGGTCAGATTCTCCAAAGCCAGCCGGTTATGCCAGCCAAGGATATCCTACCGGCGAAGCCTAAAGATTGCGGAACCGGGAGAACTTCTCCCCGCGCCCGGCTCTTCCGATTTGCCCCAAGACCCAACGTGGCGATGCGCACTTTAGCCTCTTGCCGCCTGCGCAACTGGGCAGTAAAACCAGGGTGGGAGGGTGTGTGGCAGATGAATATCGCGGTCTTGGGGTTCAAAGGGGGCGTGGGCAAAACCACCACGGCGGTACACCTGGCCCTCTACCTTCAGCAAAAACAAGGGGCAGCCCCTTTGGGTGGGTCGGGGATGGCCCTGTTGATCGACGCCGATCCCAATCGCTCGGCCTCTCGCTGGGCAGAACGGGGATCATCCTTTCCTATCAAGGTATTGGCCGGGGATCCCACCACTCCCACGCCCACAGGCTTTCAGCACACGGTGATTGACACCCCTGCCCGTCCCACCTCGGAACAGTTACCAAAAAACTGGGTCTAAAGCCCCGCCCTAAGGCCTACGGCCCGCTGACGCGACCAGGGCGGCTTTTATCTTGCTAACCTGCGCTAGAGTGGGCCCATGCGCGTCCTCGAAGCCAAGCTCCTCAACGGCACAGCCCAGCAGTACCAAGCCCTGGATGAGGCCATTCGTACTGCCCAGTTTGTGCGCAACAAGTGCCTGCGCCACTGGATGGATCATCAGGGGGTGAACAGGGCCACGTTGTACTCCCTCTGCAAGGACTTGGCTCAGGAGTTCCCCTTCGCCCAGAAGCTCAACTCCTCTGCCCGACAAGCCAGTGCCGAGCGAGCTTGGTCTGCTATTTCCAACTTTTACCGCCGCTGCCAGAACCAGGCAGCCCAAAAAGGCTATCCCCAGTTCCAGAAACACTGTCGCTCCGTGGAGTACAAAGTCTCCGGCTGGAAGCTCTCCCAGGATGGAATGTTCCTCACCTTCACGGACGGCTTCCATGCGGGTACTTTTGCCCTCTACTGCAACGGCGAGGCACGGCGGGACATCCTCACCCTGAAAATCAACCGGGTGCGGGTCATACGCAGGGCCGATGGCTACTACGCCCAGTTCTGTCTGGACGTAGACCGTCGTGAGCAGGTGGAGTACACCGGCCAGGCGGTGGGGCTGGATGTGGGCTTGACGCACTTCTACACCGACAGCCACGGAAACAAGGTAGAGTGCCCCCAGTTTTTGCGTCGCGCCGAAAGGAGGTTGAAGCGAGAGCAGCGCAGGCTAAGTCGGAAGTTAAGGACTCCGTCCCGCTTACGCGAACGGAGAGGGGCCAAACCTCAATCCAAGAACTACCACAAGCAGCGGAAGCGGCTGGGCAAGGTACACCTGAAAGTCCAGCGCCAGCGTAGAGACTGGGTCATCAAGTTGGCCCGGTGCGTGGTGGCGTCTCACGACGTCGTGGCGTACGAGGACTTACAGGTGCGTAACTTGGTGCGGAATCACCACTTGGCCAAGTCGATTCACGATGCCGGCTGGAGTTTATTCACCGGGTGGCTCGACTACTACGGGAAGGTCTTCAACAAGGTGGTGGTGGCCGTGCCGCCCCAGTACACCAGTCAGGACTGTTCTCATTGTGGCCATCGGGTGAAGAAGACGCTGTCCACTCGCACTCACCGCTGCCCGCGGTGTGGGGTGGTGATTGACCGAGATGAGAATGCGGCCATCAACATCCTGCGCAAAGGGTTGGAGTTGTTGGGTGGGGAGTGGAACAACGGTACCTTTGGGCAAAAGGGAACCGCCCCGAAAGGGGGAACGCCTGGGGAGATGAGCACCGCTGTCGTGGAGGGGCAACCCAATACGGTAAGTGCTGTCGCAGAACCAGGAACCAGAATCCCCTGCCTTTAGGCAGGGGAGTATGTCAAATCCCCAAAGAGACTCACCGAGCCGTGAAGCGCATCCTGTTGGAATCGGATCAAGATCTTTCGGAGCTGATCGAGGCGCTGCTCAGCCAGTGGCTGCGTTCTCAGTCGGGAAAGGTTTGAAACCAAAATCTGGGGAAGGGGGGCATCGCGGACCCCACAGCCGCATAGGATCCCGCTGTCGGGGATCGGAGGGAGCACACAGATTCCAGATCAGAACCAGATAAGAATAAGATGAAGGGGCGTGAGGCAGGGATCCCCGAACGCGAGGTGGGGCCGTTCGCAATAGCGGGACGGAGTCCTTGGGCAAGTTGCGCGAGGGGAAGTCTGCGTTGGGAGGACGTCACGCTCTTTCAGGGGTAAAGGGATCCTTTATGCAAGCCATCACCTTGCTCGGCTCCACCGGCTCGATTGGCACCCAAACTCTGGACTTGGTGGCCCAGTATCCAGAGCGTTTTCAGGTTGTTGGCCTGACCAGCTACAGCAACGTTGACCTCTTGGCCGAGCAGGTGCGGCGGTTTCGGCCCCAGATGGTTGCCATTGGCCGGGAGGAGCTGCTGCCGGAGCTGCGGTCGCTGCTAACGGGGATCCGACCGCTGCCGGAGTTGGTGGCCGGAACGGAGGGGCTGTGTCAGGTGGCGGCTCACCCGGCGGCCCAGCGGGTGGTGACGGGGATCGTCGGCTGCGCCGGTTTGTTGCCAACCCTGGCGGCCATCCGTGCCGGCAAAGACATTGCCCTGGCCAACAAAGAAACCCTGGTGGCAGGGGGGCCGGTGGTGCTGCCCTTGGTGCGGCAGTACGGGGTGAACCTGATCCCCGTCGACTCTGAGCATTCGGCCATTTTCCAGTGTTTACAGGGGGTGCCCGCGGGATCCCTGCGAAGAATCCTGTTGACTGCCTCGGGGGGGGCCTTTCGGGATTGGCCTGCCGAAAAATTGGATCAGGTCACCCTGGCCGATGCCCTCAAGCATCCCAATTGGGTGATGGGGCGCAAAATCACCATCGACTCGGCTACCCTAATGAACAAGGGCCTGGAGGTGATCGAGGCCCACTGGCTCTTCGGCCTGGACTACGACCACATCGACATCCTCATCCACCCGCAGAGCATTGTCCACTCCCTGATCGAGCTGGCCGATACCTCGGTTCTGGCCCAGTTGGGCTGGCCGGACATGCACCTGCCCATCCTCTACGGCCTCAGTTGGCCGGAACGCCTGGCCACCCCCTGGGATCCCCTCGATTTGGTCAAGCTGGGATCCCTCACCTTTAAGGCTCCGGATCACCGCAAGTACCCCTGCATGGAGTTGGCCTATGCCGCTGGACGGAGGGGGGGAACTCTGCCGGCAGTGTTGAATGCGGCCAACGAAGCGGCGGTGGCCCTGTTCTTGCAGGAGCGCATCCGTTTTTTGGATATTCCCCGTCTCTTGGAGCGGGTTTGTGAGCGGCATCAAGTCATTGCCGATCCCAGCCTGGAGGACATTTTGCAGGCAGATGCCTGGGCACGGCGGGAAACGGCGCAACTGGCCCAGCAAGCCCCGGCTCAGGTTCTGGTCTGATCCCTACCGGGGGGATCCGGCTGAACGCTAGAGTGGAAGAGGATGCAGGGAGCAAGTGAGTGACCGGATCCCATCTCCGACAATTGGCCCATTATCTGCGCCCCTATCGACGACAGGTGGGGTTGGGCATTGGATCCCTGCTCCTGGTCAATGGCCTGGGGGTGTTCCTGCCCTGGTACGTCAAGCTGGTCATCGATGACCTCAGCCAGAACCTGGCCACTTTGTCGGCCCGGCGCATTGCCCTTTACGCCCTAACGGTGCTGGTCGTCTCCAGCCTGATGATGGGCATTCGCATTGCCTCGCGGGTGTGGATGTTTGGGGTGGGACGGCAGGTGGAGTTTCACCTCAAGCAAGCCATCTTCGAGCATTTGCTCACCCTGCAGCCTTCCTACTTTGCCCAGCAGACCATTGGGGACATTCTCACCCGCATCACCAGCGATGTGGAAAACATCCGCCGCCTGTTGGGCTTTGCCCTACTCAATTTGGCCAACACGATCTTTGCCTATGCCACCACCTTGCCCGCCATGTTTGGCATCGAGCCCCGCCTCAGCGCACTGGCCCTATCGGTGTTTCCGGTGATGTTGGTCTTGGTCAAGCTGAGCAGTGCCCGCCTGCAGCAGGAGCAGCTCCAGGTGCAGCAGGAGTTGGCAGATCTGAGCGATCTCATCCAAGAAGATCTGAACGGCATTGCCCTGATCAAGGTGTACAGCCAGGAACAGCACGAGCAGCGGGAGTTTCGCCGCCAGAACCAGCGGCTGCTGCAGGCCAATTTGCGCTTGGCCCTCACTCGCAACTTGCTTTTCCCTTCTTTGGTGGCGCTGGTCAGCCTAAGCTTGTTGCTGCTGCTGGCGGTGGGGGGGCCGCAAATTGCAGCCGGGACGCTGACGATCGGGGATTTTTCGGCCATCACCCTCTACGTGGAACGGTTGGTGTTTCCCACCACCCTCCTGGGTTTTACCCTCAGCGTCTACCAGCAGGGCCAGGTCAGCTTGGAGCGGATCGACGCCCTGCTGAGGGTGCAGCCCACCATCTGTGACGCCCCCGCGGCTCTACCGCTGCCGCTGGAAAAGGTGCAGGGCCGCATCGAGGCTAGGGGTCTTACCTTTGCTTTTGCCGGCCCTGCGGCAGCTCCGGCTCTAGAGGATTTGCACTTTTGCATAGAACCGGGCCAGATGGTGGCGGTGGTGGGGCCGATTGGGGCGGGCAAGTCCACTCTGGCCAATGCCCTTCCTCGGCTGCTGGAGATCCAGCCGGGGCAACTGTTTTTGGATGGGCGGGATATCACCCGTCTGCAACTGGGATCCCTGCGGCGGGCCATTGCCTATGTGCCCCAGGAGAGCTTCCTGTTCAGCGCCACGGTCCGGGATAACATTCGCTACGGCAAGCCGGATGCCGAAGATTGGGAGGTGGAATGGGCTGCCAAAGCCGCCCACATCCACGCCGAGATCCTCAACTTTCCCAACGGCTACGACACTCTGGTGGGAGAGCGGGGCATTACCCTCTCCGGTGGCCAGCGACAGCGGGTGGCCTTGGCCCGGGCTTTGCTGGTGGATGCTCCCATCTTGATCCTGGATGACTCTCTCTCCAGCGTGGACAATCAGACGGCCCAAGCCATCCTCCGCCATCTGCGCCAGACCACGGCCCAGAAAACGGTGATCTTCATCACCCATCGCCTCACGGCTGCGGTGGAGGCCGATCAGATTTGGGTGATGGACCAGGGCCGCCTCGTGCAGAAGGGATCCCATGCCGAATTGCTGGCGGACGAGAAGGGCCTCTACGCTTCTCTGTGGGCCAAGCAAAAGCTGGAGGAAGCCCTGGCCTAATTTGACGGCGGCAATCCCTGGCCGCTACCCTAACCGGCAAAGCTGTGGGGAGTGGCAACGATGGAAACTGCTGGGATCACTTTGTCCAAATTGCTCAGCCAAGCCGGGATCCAGCCTCAATTGGCCCAGGGATCCCTGGAGGGGGTGCAGGTCTGGGGCCTCTGTGCCGACTCTCGCCAGGTACAGCCGGGGGATCTCTTCTTGGGGATGCCGGGATCCCGCGTGGATGGAGGTAGCTTCGTGGCCCAAGCCCTGGCGGCAGGGGCAGTGGCGGCCCTCATTTCCCAAGAGGCGTGGGAGAGCGTCAGCGGAGAGGCTGGATGGGGAAGTCAGCCCGTCCTGGTTTTGCCTCGCGCCAGCCTGAACAGGGCCGTGGCCAAGGTGGCGGCAGCTTTCTATGGGTTTCCCGCCCGCCAACTGACCTTGGTGGGGGTGACGGGCACCAATGGCAAAACCACCACTACCCACTTAATCGAACATTTGGTGCAAGCTGCCGGCCGCTCCGCGGCTTTGCTGGGCACTCTGTACAACCGCTGGCCTGGCTATAGCGAAGTGGCCTCCCACACCACCCTTTTTCCCCTAGAGCTGCAGCGCAGCCTGCGGCAGGCCCACCAAGTCGGGGCAGAGGTGGCCGTGATGGAAGTGAGCTCTCACGCATTGGCTCAAGATCGAGTGTGGGGGTGTTCCTTTGCCGCTGCCGTCTGGACCAACCTTACCCAGGATCACCTGGATTTCCACGGCAGCATGGAGAACTACTGGCAGGCCAAAGCCACCCTCTTCCGACAGGAGTATCTCCAAGGGCGGGCGGTGATCAACGCCGACGATGCTGGGGGACGGCGGCTCTTGCAAGCCATTCGGCCCGATCTGCAGCCCTGGGCCTACTCGCTGCAGCCTCTGGAAGGGATCCCCGGCCTCTGGCCCAGCAACGTTCAATTGCACCCCAGCGGCTTACAGGCGACGCTCCACACCCCCTCTGGCGCCTTTGCCGTGGCAGCCCCCCTGGTGGGATCCTTCAACCTGGCCAACCTGCTGGCGGCGGTGGGGGTAGCCCTGCACTTGGGGATCCCTGTCGAGATCATCCAGTCGGCCCTGCCCCACTTTCCGGGCGTACCGGGGCGGATGGAGCGGGTGACCCTGCCAGGGCAGGATATCGCGGTAGTTGTGGACTACGCCCACACCCCCGACGGCCTGGAAAACCTGCTCAAGGCCCTGCGATCCCAGGTGCAAGGGCAACTTATCTGCGTCTTTGGCTGTGGCGGGGATCGGGATCGGGGCAAACGACCGCAGATGGGCCGCATTGCCGCCACCTGGGCAGATCAGGTGATCGTTACCTCCGACAACCCCCGCACCGAAGATCCCCAGCAGATCCTACGGGATATTTTGGCCGGGATCCCTGGATCCCCCAAGGCGGTGGAGGTGGATCGGCGGCAGGCCATTCGCCTGGCCATCCTCGCAGCCCAGCCAGGGGATACGGTGGTCATTGCCGGCAAAGGCCATGAGGACTACCAGATCCTGGGCACCGAGAAGATTCACTTCGACGACCGAGAAGAAGCCCGCGCCGCCCTGGCCCTGAGGGAAAAAAGCCGGGGGTGAGGCTAACGGGAGCGGTGCTGCAGCATCAGCTCCACGAACTCGCGGAAGAGGTGATCGGCGTCGTGGGGGCCGGGGCTGGCTTCCGGGTGATACTGCACGGAAAACAGGGGCAGGTGACGGTGGCGGATCCCGGCCACGGTACGGTCATTCAAGTTGAGGTAGGTGATTACCACCCCATCGGCGGGGATCGAAGCGGCATCCACCGCAAATCCGTGGTTCTGGCTGGTGATCTCCACTTGCTTGTCCAGCCCACAGGGATGGTTGAGGCCCCGATGGCCAAACTTGAGCTTGTAGGTGGATCCCCCTAGGGCCAAACTGAGAATCTGATGGCCCAGGCAGATCCCAAATAGGGGCTTCCCGGTTTGCAGCAGCGCTTGCGTGGTGCGGATGGCAGTCGTCTCAGCGGCGGGATCCCCTGGCCCATTGGAGAGGAAGATCCCATCGGGGTTGTAACTCAAAATCTGCTCCGGGTTGGCATTGGCCGGCAACACCATCACCCGACAGCCATAGTGGGTAAGGCGGCGCAGAATGTTGCGCTTAACGCCGAAATCCAAGGCCACCACCCGCAGGGGCGGCTCCGGCACTGGGATCCCTTGGCTGCGGCCATAGTCCCAGTCGGCGGGGGTAGGTTCCAGCCACTCGTAGGGTTGAGGAGTAGTAACTTCCGCCACCAAGCTCAACCCCTGCATGGAAGGAGCCTGGCGCACCCGCTCCAACAAAACCTGGGGATCCAAAGTCTCCGTGGAAAGGGCCCCGTTCATCACCCCCTGAGAGCGCAGCCGCCGTGCCAAAGCCCGCGTATCTACCCCAGCAATGGCCGGGATCCCATATCGTTGCAGGTATTCGGGGAGGGTGGATGTAGCCCGCCAGGAGCTGGCCAGGCGAGACACATTGCGGGCGATGATCCCCGCAACCTGAGGCCGAGCCGATTCTTCGTCGAGCTCATTGACTCCGGTATTTCCCAGCTCCGGACAGGTGAAGGTAACCATCTGCCCCCGGTAGCTGGGATCGGTGATCACCTCCTGGTAGCCGGTCATGCCTGTGTTGAACACCACCTCGCCCACCGCCGTGCCCGGCGCCCCAAAAGACCAACCGGCAAAGGAAGTGCCATCCGCCAGCACCAGCAAAGCAGGCTGACGAGCCTGCCAAGGGAAAGTTTTTTCCTGAGGGATCAGGGAAGGAGAAGCCATGCTCCACCCAAAAACATCGGCCTGACCATCCTACCCTCTTTCAAGAAGGTTGCAAGCCTAGCTACTCTTCTGCATCTGTTCTACTTGCACAAGCCGGGTCGTTGTCCTTGCGGATAGTGCCTATCAAGGTGCTTACCACCACACAGCGGTTTTCCCCCTGAGAGTAGGTGCTGCTGACTACAAAGCGACCCAGTTGACGGGCCTGGCCATCGGATTCAAAAACCGCCCTTCCGTCATTGAAGGTGTTGGCTACAGTTACAAAATTGTTCAGGCGTAGCCGCTGACAGGGGGTAGGTTCATCGCAGAGGCCCTCCTCATCCTGGATAACCAGAGTCGGCACGTTTGGCTCTGAATTGTCCACCCCCACCACCCAAGCTCGGCCCAGGAGAGAAGCCCTGGCGTTGGTGCGGGCGGTGCGCAAAGCCCGCTCTACCTTGTTTTGCGCATCCTCAAGCTGGATCCGGGCCCAGATGTTGATCCCAGAGGGAACGGCTAGCGCGGCCAAGATGCCGATGATGACCACCACCGCTAGGACTTCTGTCAGCGTAAAGCCCCGGGATCGAAAAGGCTGAGATCGGCCAATTGCTTTTTTCTCCAAGGCCAACATGGTGGACATTCCCCCTAGGAGAGCTGACGGTTGATAACACCGCGGGCAAGAACCCGTGTTTGCATTGGCAGCAAGTAGCGCGACACCTCTGAGATATCGACGCTGGTGGCATTTCGGATGTAGCGACGGAAAAGGCCAGGGTTGGCCCGCTCCATGGCCGTGGCGGTGATGTTGATGATCACATCCTGCGGTCGGTCAGCGCCGACGCTTTGCCGCACGCAGACATGGAAGCCCACGTCGTTTTGGTTATCTCCCAGCCCTGGGAAGGTGACGCCGTTGGGCCTGCCGCCACCAAAGGCATAGCCCTGCGGGCAAGCGGGTGCAACCTGCGGACTTCCCTCCCGGCTGCTGAAGATGTTGGAGACTAGAGTTGTCAGGCGGGGGCCTTGATTGCCTGCATCGGCAATACGCTCCTGGGGTGTTCCCTCCCGCTGGAGCCTTTGCAGAGCCTGCTGAGAGGGCCAGGCAAGAAAACCCTCCTGGAAAGGATCGGGATCAACCCTAAAGAATGGGCTGCGCCCAGCGCAGTTATTTTGACCCTCAGTGTTGAAGGGTAGCAACTCAAAACGGTCGATCCGCGCGTTGCCTTCCCAGGGAGTGCGCCCCGTTGGGTTGCCGGCGTTGTTGTAGTTGCGGCGTAGGTAGTACACCACCAGGGTGTAGATGCCGCGGCGGCTGACAAGAGTGTCCCAATCCGCATTTCTACCGTTCTGATCGCGCGGAAACCCGAGAGGTGGCTGGTTTAGTAGGGTAGCATTGCCTCTTCGAATATCTTGCAAGGTGGGGTTGCCCGCGTAGCATCCCTGCGGGATCGGCTCCAACTTCCAAAAGGCAACAACCGGGATAGCGTCATCGGGTCGGCGGATCCAGCCCGGCGCGTAGAGCCGTTGAATGACATCCGGGATCCCATCTCCGGGGGGCTGTTGAGGGTCACTGGGCCGTTCGGTGTCGTTATAGATGTAGAGAGCCTCCGCCAGATCTTGCTGGATATATTCCATGGCCTGCGTCAGCTCCGCCTGCACCTGGGTGCGGCCCGTCTCTTCCCGATCCAGCCGCATCGTCTCAACGACGATCATCCCCGTGGCCAAGAGAAAGATGGAGGCAATCAGCAGCGAGACCAACAGCTCAATGAGGGTAAACCCTCTGCTCTTACTGGGTCTGCGGCGAAAAATCTTGAAAAACATAGGGAAACACCCCCATCTTCTCAACAGGTTTTGCGGGAAGGAACTTAGGCTCTACCTCACGGTGCAACAGGATTAACAGGCAGGGGGAAAGCCCGGCACCTCTCGATGGGATTCTCGCCTCTGGCAATGGCTATCTGCCGGCAAACATCTCCCAAGTTGGCGGCGGGGTTAATTTCTACAAATGAGGTGGCCATGGGAAAGAGCCAGACATCGGCATTGGCCAAGTTCTGGCTGGCCGAAGCCAACTCCGTTCCCAATCCAGGCAGCGCTTGGCGAGTGGTCGGGTCGAAAGAAAAGCGATGGTAAACCCTCACCCCCATGCGAAAGCTGCAGGGAACCCCCTGAATGACCCTGTTTTCGCGCCGGTCGATGCAAGGTGCCCCCGCGTCGCGAAAGGTTTGGATGACGTATTCTTCGGGGTTACGCCCCGGCACTTGAACCCGAGCCACGCGAATGGAATAGTTGTCCCCCTCTGTGTCCATATCGGTAGGAGGTGGGGTATTTGCCAGCGGGTTGGCTCCCACCTTGGGCAGGCGGGCTAGTTGAGCCGGATGCCGAAAAGCACGAGGGTCGTCAGATAGCTCGATATCCACCAGGGTGCGGATGCGGTCCACCTCCTCCTGGGCTAGGCGGTTGGCCAGCTCCACCCGCTCGCTCATGGCGCGCCGGTAAGCAATTACCGTGAGGGTAGGGGCCAGGGCAGCCATGGCCAAAGCCACAATGACCACCGACGCCAAGACCTCAATGAGGGTAAAGCCCCCTGTTTCTTGTTGCCGCCAAAGCCGTCCTTTGCTCATCGATCCCTCCCTTAGCCCACTCTGCTCCTACCTCGAATCTACCCCTGGCTTGGGGAGTCGATATCAGTTGAACTCATTACAGCCACCAATCCGGGCAGACGGATCCAACTGCACACCCGGCTGATTCTGGAGTGCGCAGCGCAGCCGCCGCACATACGGATCCTGAGGATCCAACTCCCGCAAGAACTCCGTGCGCGTGTTGGAGGGGAATTGGAAGCGAGCCGACACCGCGCTGGGACGACGGGCAATTTGCAGGCCCACATCGTAGCCGAAGCGGCGGTTGGGTGGGTAGTAGTAGTCGTAGCCCCGCACAAAGGTTGGATCGGCTACCAGATCGGGTGGCTCAAAGCTGTGCTGCAGGAAGGGGCCGGTAGCATAGGTGCTGTAGTTGAGCTGGATCATCGAGCCGCTGAAAAAGAGGTTGACATCTCTCCACAGCTCGTTGAGGCGCAGGAAGTTGTGCATGCCCCCGCCTGTCTGATTCAGCCGAGACGGGATCACACCGCTGATGGCAATGGCATTCACCCGCGTTTCCCTGGCCGGCTGGAGCTGCCGGTTTTGGGTGCCGTTGTCGTTGCGGCGGCGCTGGTTTACATCCGCTGAGGCCAGCTCTTGGAAGCGGGGAATGGGAATGGGCCGACGGGTCACCTCATCCAGGATTACCCCCAGCACAGGGTTGTTGCCGGCAAAGCCGGTGGTGGGCTTGTTCAGATCCAGGGTGAAGGGCTCTACGTCCACCCACTCCGGTTTATTGCCACTGCCGCCATCCCGATCAACCTGCACCTGGATGGTGTTGCCGTTGGGCTTGACGTAGAAGCAGAGGCCATTGCGAATATCTTCACTGCCCTTGTGGTTAATGTAGTATCCGTCCGCATACTTGGACGCGGGAGTGTAGGCTTGGGTCGCGGCGCTTTTGTTGACGCGGGCGTAAGGGTTGAGCGCCATCTGGGGTTGGATCTCTAGCTCTGGCCGATCCGGCAAGTCTAACCCAAACAGTGGATCCCGCTCCAAAACATTTGAAGGCTCCTCCAGATCCCAAATGCCATTCTTGTTGAGATCCTCGAAGGTAGGATCGGCACCTTTAGGAGAGGTACGCAGAGTGCTGGGTCGGCTGTCACCGGTGTAGGCGGTGTACTTGAAGCGGTCGTTGAAGTTGGGGCGAAACACCCCCGGTACCCAGAAGCCACCGTCGGTGGGAGTGACCTTTTCTTCTGAGTCACAGCGAACAGTTCCATTGGGATTGAGCAATCGCCGCCGCAGTTGCCGCGCCCAGTCGTCGGTGCCTAGGCTAAGAGTTCCGGAAATCGGAGAAGCACCACTCTCGGCAGGGCGAATGCCGGGTTCTTTGCTGGGGTTGGCGATCTGGCTGGAGAGCAAATTGCCTCTCAGTCCGGCGCGGGCAGCATAGGCGGGCTCACCAAACATCCAATTGAAGGCCGCCTGCAGAGCCTCGGCAGGGCTGGGCCACTTGGGCAGCTTGGGCACCCCTGCTTTCACTTCCAGCACCGGGGAAAGCTCCGGCTGCAGAGCAATGGTTACGCCCTCGGCAGGAGCCGCAGCCACCGTATTCACGCTGATGGTCTCCGGCTCCGGATCGGCCTCGACTGCCTGAATGGGGCGCAGCTCCACCGTGTTGGGCTTGGCTGCCATCCACTCGCCCAAGGGGCTCTTGGAACGAGTTTCTGGGGCAAAGGTGCTCGACCCGCAAGGCCGACCTTGACAGGTCAAACTTTGTGTCCCCGTTGTGGTGGCCGGACAGGTGGGGCTGCTGGTGCTGGCGATGAGGGTGCCCGTCCGGGTTTGGGTAAAGGTTTTGGTTGTGCCGCAGGCGATTTGGTCGATGACCTCATCGCAACTGGCCGGCGACCAAGGTCCCCAGTTGTAGTTGCAGATCTTCTGGCAGGTGACCGTCTGGGTTTGCTGCCTGGTGGTGGTTCCGCAAATCGAGGTGCAGGTTTCGGTGCGGGTCTGAGTTATGGTCAGGCCGCCATTGGCCACCGTGCACGCAGGAGTCCAGTCTGTATAGGTGCAGGTAGCCCCCGGAGGTTGGCAAGTGATGGTTTGGTTTTGGGTTTCAGTAAAGGGGCTTTGGCTGGGACACAGCGGCGTAACCGTGCGGCTGCGGCTCTGCGTAATGGTAGCCCGGCTGCACTGCTGCTGCTGGGTACACTGAGGCGTCCAATCTGACCAAGGCCCGTAGTTGTACTGAGGGTAGCAGGTGATCGTCCGAGTTTGCGGTGTTGGCGGAGTGCCAGGGCAACCAGCAGGCAAGGTGGCAGTTCTGGTTTGGGTAATAGTGGTTTGCTGACAGATGTTGGGGTCACATGCAGGAGTCCAGCCTGTCCAGATGGGATCGCAGTTGAGGGGGGTTGCGCAGTACTTCTGGTTGGGTGCTAAAGGCTTCAGCGGATCCGGCTGGCAAGGTTGGTTTACCCCCTTCAACGGCTTCAGGTACCGCAGGTCGTAGTCTTCTAGATCGCTGCCATCGCGAGTGGCAAAGCGCAGGGAGGCACTGCCGGTATTTTCGTAAGTTTGGATCTCCACCAAGTAGGGCGAGGGCTGGGATGGATCCGCGCACTCCAGCTCCAATCTCAAGGCAAACTCGTTGCTGCCGCTATCCCACCAGGCTTCGGCACCCGCAGCATTGGGCCCTAGGTTGAGGGGAGTTCCGTTCCAAACTCCGCGGTTCTCGAAAGTGGCATCGGAGCCGTCCCGCCGTCGAATGATCAGCCGCACGCCGTCGTCGCCGTTGAGAATGCGGTAGCTCTGTAGGCCAGGCCAACGGGGATACAGCTCCCCTACCCAGCGCACCACGAAAAAGTCGTTGCCGTTGTTGTTGCCGCTGTTTGTCCCACCACTTCTGCGCCGCCAGCAGGAGCGCTGGAAGTTGAAGTGACTTGGAAAGTTGAGGTCATCCGCGTCGATGGGCAGGTTCGGCAGGCTGTTGTTGCCATCGGGCTCCCCACAACTGGGCATCCAGAACCAGTCGCCGCGATCCCGCCGATCGGGGTTGCCAGGCGGTAGTGACAAACGGCAGAGGGGCTGCAGGATGTCAGACAAAGAGCCGTTGCAGCTGAGATTGTTGTACAGCTGCCGTTTGAAGGGGGAGCGCGAGTCTATGCTGTTATTGCTGCCAAAAAAGTACTGGAAGCCTCCCCACCAGGGAAACTCAGGGCCACCGCTGCGGGCAAAGGGGGCTAGGTTGCTCGGATTATTGATGGCATCTCGCACACAGGCCCAGCGTTGGTCTTTGTTGGCGCTGCCCAAGTTGGTCGTGGGGCAAGTGTGAGCACTGCTGGTAAAGCCGTTATTGGTGGTAACCCTGCTGTTAAACTGACCAATGGCGTCAGGTACTCCTTGCGCCGGGAACACCGGATCCGGCCAGCGCACTGCCCGCAGGTAGGGCAGGTTGGCCTCTTGGGCTTCTGGAAGCAGGGGGCCTACGGCTCCGCTGGTGGCAAACCCTGTGTTGCGGTTGTACCGGTTCTGCGGGCTGGTCAGCCAGCCGTTGTAGTACTCGGCCAATAGGCCACCGCCTCCTTCAGGCTCGGGGCAAGGCCCAAGTGGAGCCACCAGCAGCCAGCGGGAGGTATCCAGCACCGGGTTGCCCAAAGCGGAGATGCGGGTGCCGAAGTTGGCATAGCCCACATCGGGTGCCCGCAAGGGCCGCACTGCCGGCACGCCACCGCCCGCCGTTCTGTCATCGTTATTGGGATCCGAATCGGCGTTGTTGAAGGGAGCCAGAATGGTGTCGCGGGCAAACACATCCGGCCAACCCGGCTGGTTGAGGTTGTCGCCCAGGTTCTGGGCCCCGTTGGTGTTGTCGAAGCGGAGGACACCAGCGCCGCCTCCGTTGGGATCCGGAGCCGGCCAGTTGTTGTCGCGGATTACCAGGGCCTGGTTGAGGAAAGAAGTGTTGGCTCCTAGGTTTGGCCCGCTGCAGCCGTAGTAGTCGCTGCGGCGAGGTGCTGAGGCCCGTCCACCGTCGTAGTCCTGCCCGGGGTTGTAGTTAACGCCGCCGCCATTGAGGGTGCCATCCTGGACAAAGGCATCATCAATGCTGCCGTCGCAGAAATCGGCAGAAAGGATGTTCACCGAGTCGCCCAAGACCTCGCTAGGCCGCCAGAGATCCTCCGCCGCCCGAGCAAAGCGCCGGTCTTCATCGGCCCGCCGCCGCCCGTAGAAGTTGCTGTAGAGGCCGTCTGCTCCGAAGTTAAGAAGAGTTGTGAACTCCTCCAGCCGCTGCCCGTTCCCCGTCTGGTGCAGGTTAAAGTCCCCTTGGATGTAAACGGGGTTGTCGGAAACGAAGGAGAGGCCAAAAATCGCGTCATCAGGGTTGAACCCGCCGCGGGCCAGCACCGCCCCGTTGCGCAGCCGGAAGCCGTAGGGCCGCCGATCCGGATCGGCATAGTAGTCCACCGGTTTGGGGCTGAGACCTTGCTCGGAAACAGGGGGATCCCAGACCGTTTGGCCATTGGCCGTGCCGCGACCTGGCTGACCGGCGTTCATAATACCGGCATCGCCCAGGTCACCGCGGGCATTCCCCGCTTGCCATTCGGCCAGGTAGCTATCAAAAGTGCCCAAGGGCGGGCGGGCAATGGCATCCTCCCGTACCGCATCTTCCCGGAAGGCGTAGAAAATCCCCCCTTCTCGGTTCTCGCCAATGCCGGCAGGCAGCCAAGTGTCCCCGTTAATCAACCCCCTGGCCTGTCCGTTGACGTTGTTGGTCAGCAGGGCCAGGTCGATGTTGAGGGCCCGCACCGCCATTGCCTCGCGGCCATCGTAGAAGACGGAATCTTTGAAGGGCACGCGGTAGCACTGGTCGCCAATCCGAATTAACTCAAATCGGTTGCTGTTGGGGTGGTTGCCAAGTACTGGGCTTCTGGGGCATTCCTCTAAACGAGCATTGGGCAAGGTCCAGGCGTTGATCTTAGGCTGGGGCCTCAGCCTCATGGATTCCAGGTCCACCACGGCTTGATAGGTTACTGGCCCCTGTAGGAAGGGGTAGGCCTGCCTCCGCTCATTTTCAAGGTCATCGTCGGGGTTGGGAGGCACACTGTGGTGGAAGGTCTGCAGAGGGAAAATGTAGCGCAGCGGCAGATAAAACCGGTTGGCTGCTTCTCGGTCCCCAGCTCGGCTGGCTTGGATGTCGTTCAAAAGGATTTGAGCTCCTGGATCCTTGGCATTGGCGGCATCCCGAATGCGCAGGATGTTGTCCGCCAGCATGCCCAACATGCAGCCTGCCGTTTGCAGCGTGGTTTGGTCGGCTAGGCTCAGTTGGTCAACAGCAGTGCCTCTGTTAACGGTATCGATGACCCGCCGCAGCTCCGAGAAGTTGCCAAAGGCGGTGATGAACGGATCCGGATGAATGCGGCCCGGCTCTTGCTTAGGTGGGTAGGCCCCGTCGGGATCGCCGGCAAAATTAGCCAGGTTGGTTAGCGCCGTCCACAGTGGGGTGCCAGGCCGTAGCTGCTCTTTCATTGGCGTGGGATCATATTCCCAAACGTTGGTGCCCTCGCCGGTAAAGAAGTTGATACCCAGTTGGTTGCTCTGGTCACCCGCGGGAAACGTAGAAGCCCGCTGCAAGCTCCAGGGAGTGCCGGGGTGAGCCACCGTGGCCAAGCAGGCAACGGGAAAGCGCCCCTGCTCATGGCTGTAGTGGTAAACGGCCGTGGCCTGCACTGCCGCTGGGTTATCCCGTAGCGTTAGGCGTTGCCGCGCCTCGTTGCTGATGAAAATGGCCTGTAACCTGGTGGGGTCGGGGTCCTCGGGATCCCCGGGCGGCACCAAAGGCAAAGGCAAAGAATCGGTGCGGGTCAGCTCCAGACGCTGGCCCACGATCACCCGCAGACCTTCCACACGGGCCCGCCGCTCCCAGTAGCCGTCCAGCCCCACCTCGGAAAGGGCCCCTGGGGGAGGGTTGTCCTCGGTCAAAGACTCATTCTGGTTGTTCCTGGCATTAGGAGGAATCGGGCTACCGGCACCGACACCAAACCTCTGAGCAAAGGTGTCCACATCGCAGCCCCTCTGCGGGTCAGGAGTTACAGGCGGACGGTCGTAGCTGGCTTTGGGGCCAAAGCGGTTGTCGGCCCGATAGACATCGTCTACATAGGGAGGGCAGACCTGGTCTCTTTCTGATTGAAAGCCACCGGCTTTAACTCGTCCTCCCTGCTTGGCATTAATTGGGGAGTCCGACCATCCCGCTGGATCTGGTGCATAGGTTCCGCGGGTGCGAATGCGGCCAAAAAGCTGGAGCTCCAGCGGATCCAGAGCTATCTTTTCCGGATCTTCATTGTCTTCATTGTTCTGAACTGAATCATTCTGAACTGAATCAAAGTTGAGGTTATTCAGACGGGACGTACTAGGTGCCCTACCTGGCACACCGGGGTGGGCATCGAAGATGAGGTTGTCGCTCACCTGCTGGTCACGGTAACCAATGGCCCCTGCCACCAGCTCTCCAAAGGCAGTGATCTCAGAGTTGTCAGAGGGCATGTAGAAGCAGGATTCCTCCGAGCTGATGGCGAAAGCCCGGAACAAGTTGTTGGGGGCATAGCGGAAGAAAAGGCTGCCCCCTGTGTAGATAGCGCCGTTCCAGTTGTATCCAGGGGTGAAGAAGAACTCCGCGTCGCTGCGGCTGAAAATCCCCCACTTGTTGAGTAGATCCCGCTTCTGCTCCTGCTGGAATTGCAAAGCCGAGATGGCACGGGTGGTGGAGTCGGCGCCTTGAATCGGCAGGGTGACGGCAAAGACCTGGAAGGGCTTGTACAGCGCCGGGCCGACCTGGAACCAATCCCCTATGTTCGGGTTGAAAGTCTGGTTGGCAGCGGAATCAGTGCACCCTTCCAGGACGGATCCTTGAAGTGGACCACTGCGGATCACCAGTCGCCGCGCCCGTTCAGTATCGCTGATATTTCCCTCAAAGCCCTCCAGTCTGTCTCGGCCCTCTACCGGCGCACGACGAGCATGAAGGATGGTATAGGCTGTTACGGAGTCATTGAGGCCGTTGTTGTCGGTATCCACCAAAAACCACCAAGCCGGGGCTTGCCGCTGCACTTCGATTCGCCGACCTGGATTCTGGGGATCGGGCACGCGAGCCGTGTAGGTCAACAGGAAACGCTCCTCGTCGGGAAGGGTGTAGGGATCCGAGGCTTCCGCAGGCACCACTTCGCCATCGTTGAGCAGGGCAGAGGTGAATTGCTCATCAGTGGGAGCACTGACAGGCAGGCGGCGATCCCGGACGAGGTAGTCGATCTTGGCCCGCGCCCGGTCGATGGCGGTGCTCAGTTGCCGGCTAACCGTCTGCTCTGCCCGCTCCACCTGGGTTTGGATGGTGCGCTGGGTAGAGCGGGTCAGCAGCCCTACCGTCACCAAGCTCAGCACCAGCACGATTAAAATCGCCACTGGCAGCACAAAGCCGCGCTCGCGGATCTTGCGCCGATCCACCCGTGCTTTCAAAGAGGCGAGCAAGCGCAGGGTGAGCTTGAGCAGCAGCGTGGAAGGAGCAGACATACCGTATCTCGGACAACGTGAAGGGGAAGGCGGCACCCAGGGGATCCCTGTCAAGATGCCAAGCTAGCAACAGTATGGCGGTGATCATGGCCGCCGCAAATCCCCACCTCTGGGGGGAATCCCCAAGCCCTTTCTCCAATTCACAAGATCCCCAGTTGCTGCGCCTTGAGCAGGGCGGTGACGCGGTCGTTGGCATCCAGCTTGCGGTAGGCGGCGCTGGCGTATTCTTTGACGGTTTCGATGCTTAGGCCCAGACGGCGGGCGATCTGTTTGTTGGCCAAGCCCTCGCTCATCAGTTGCAGCACACACAGCTCGCGGGGGGTGAGCTTGGGCAGCTCCTGTCGGGCAGGCAGCCAGTCTCGTTCGGGGTTGGACAAAATCTGACGGATGACGCGGGCCAATTCCGCCGGGTCGGTCTCTTTGGAAAGGTAGCCTTTGGCCCCGGCGCGGCGGGCTGCCTCAATCAGACCCGGCTCCTGAAAGGTGGTCATCATCACCACCACCACCGGCAGGCCCAGCTCGGTGATTTGCTGGCAGGCGGCGATCCCATCCCCATCCGGCATGCGCACATCCAAAATGGCTACGTCGATGGGGCAACTGCGACAATGGTGGACGGCCTGGGATCCCGTCTCGGCTTCGGCCACCACCTCAAATCCTTGGGCTTGCAGGGCAAACTTCAGCCCCAGCCGGAAGAGGGGATGATCGTCGGCAATGAGAACGCGGACAGGGGAAGTCATGGCAGGGGATCCCAGCCGAGGGGGTGCTGGTTTTAATCTGCCCAAGGAGGGATCCCAAATAAAGCGCCCTCACCCCCAACCCCTCTCCCTTGGGGAGAGGGGGGTTATGGCTTCACCAAGACCATGCCGCGGGCCTGGGGGTCAAAGGTGGGATCCAGCCGGGTTTGGGCATTGTACAGGGCGCCGGTCAGATCCGCCCCCTCCAGAAAAGCGCCTCGCAGGTCGGCCCCCCGCAGATCGGCATTGTGTAACTTGGCCCCTGTGAGGTCGGCGCCGGTGAGGATGGCTCGACGCAAGTCGGCCCCGCTTAAGTTGGCCACCTGCAGATTGGCACCCGTCAGATCTGTCTGCTGCAGGTTGGCCTGCGCCAGATCGGCTTCCCACAAGAAAGCCCCTGCCTGAGCTGAGCCACTCAGATTGGCCCCTCTCAAATCGGCCAGATTGAGGATTGCTTGGGAGAGGTCGGCAGCTTGGAGATTGGCCTGTCTGAGGATCGCTTCTTTCAGGTTGGCCCCACTGAGGTCAGCTCCCGGCAGTTCTGCCCCCGTTAGGTTGCAGGCGGGGCAATCCTTGCTGGGAAAAACAATTTGGGAGCGGCCCAGTTGGGCATCCAACTCCAGTTGGGCAAAGGTCGCAGCCGTCGGGATCCCCAGCGCCAACAGCGCTCCCGACCAGAGGCGACTTCCCCTCATCAAGGGCTTTACAGGTTGGAGCCGTGCCCATCCCATGGTTTTCACCGGGATCCCCTCCTACTGCTGATGGTAGCCGCTCTGGCCCATTTCCCCAGGGATCCCCCATATCTTGAGGAGCGCCACTAGCTCTGTTGCGGCTGGCAGTGGGGGCAAAAGTGAGCCGACCGACCTGCCAGCTTCATCCGCTGAATTGGGGTGCCACAGAGGCGACAGGGATCCCCTTCCCGACCGTACACCCACGCTTGCCCTTGATAGTTGCCGTTGAGCCCACGCAGATCCCGGTAATCCCGCAAGGTGGTGCCCCGCTGCTCCAGCCCAGCCCGTAACACCTCGATCAAAGCTTCTCGCAGGCGTGCCTTGGCCACATCCGAAAGCTGAACTGCTGGCGTCAAAGGGTGAATGCCGCTCAGAAACAGGGCTTCGTCGGCGTAAATGTTGCCCACCCCGGCTACCAGCGATTGATCCAGCAGCGCGGTTTTAATAAGACGGCGGCTCTTCTGCAGGGCAGCCTGGAAATAGGCCTCAGAAAAAGCTGGCGAAAAGGGCTCCGGCCCCAAGGTCTGCAGGGTGGGGATCACCGCCTCCAGCTCAACACCGGCAGGCACCAGCCACATCTGGCCAAAGGTGCGCTGATCCACAAAGCGCAAGTCCCACCCTTCCTCAAAGGCCAAACGAACACGAGTGTGAGCTGATAAAGGGGTGGATCCCTGCACCCAGAGCAACTGCCCGGTCATGCGCAGATGCACGCCCAGAACAGCTCTCGAATCCAGGGATCCCAGCAGATACTTTCCTCGCCGCTGCCACTGGGTAAAACGGGTGCCGATCAAGCCCCGCCCAAACGTCTCCCCTGCAGGGTAGGCAATGGTGCGGGCCAGGAGCACCTCCACCGCAAGTATCCGCGGCCCCAAGGTGAGGCGTTGCAAATCTTGCCGAACTGTTTCAACTTCCGGCAGTTCAGGCACAGAACAACTTGCTCAAGCAACACAGCTCCCGGCATCAGAACCCTTGTTGGTTTAGCTGGCCGGAGCGGCTTTGGCCTTGGCCTTGGGAGCTTCCAACACTTCCAGTTCATCTTCGCGGAAGTTGTTGGTGTTGATGTTGTAGTAGTTGATCTTGTCAAAGCGGACGATCACCGGGTAGAGAATGCCGCTGGTATCCACCGCCGCAACCGTTCCCACATCCCGGTACCAGTAGGATTCTTTCCGCAGCACACGGACTTTGGCACCACGCTGAATTGCCATGAGGGTTATCTCCATTGACCTGAACTCAGATTACCCTAGTCCGTGAGAAGGCTGCGATTTCCGAATTTTTGTAACAGGGATCCGCTTTTGTCTGGCTGGGTTTTCGGGGCCAACAGCAGATGAACCGTCGCACCTGTGGAGCCTGGCTGTTGGGTTCTGCTTTGACCTGGGGCTTGCAGGGGAAATCTGCAGGGCTGCCCCATCCGCGCGATTTTGCCGCCGTCCTCAACCTGAACACCGGTCGTTTAACAAGGGTTTGGCAGCCGGAGCAGGCTTCCAGAATCAGGGCCAGCCCTGGCTCAACCGTCAAATGCGCCGTTGCCGCCGCTGCTCTGCAGACCGGGATCAGCTCCGGCGAGCGCTTGATCCACTGTCCGGGTTGGTGGGATCCGCCGCCGCAACTGGGGTTGGGCCGCCTACCCTGCTGGGATCCCCGCGGCCATGGGGCTTTGAACTTGCGCCAGGCCCTGGCCCACTCTTGCAACGTGCATTTTTACCAGTTGGGCTGGGAGCTGGGGGCCGATACCCTGGTGGAGTGGCTGCGGCGCTTCGGCCTAGGGAGTGTGCAGAATACAACTCCGGCTCCGCTCTTGGCGACCGGTCTGGCTGGGCCGGTGGATCCCTGGGAGCTGTTGGTTTATGGGGGCGTGATTGCCCGCCGAGGTGTACCCCTTTCTGGCGAGGTCTCTCTGCCCGCTTTCTCTTTACCGGCTTGGATTTGGGAGGCTCTCCATGCTGGCATGAGCCTGGCGGCAACAGCGGGCACCTGTCGCGGCATTGCCCCAGAAGGGATCCCAGTGGCAGCCAAGTCTGGCACCATCCTCAATCCTCAACGACGAGGACGACCAATTCTCTGGGCAGAAGATTTTCAAGCCTGGTTGCTGGCCTTTTGGCCCCTGCCGGATCCCAACTGGACGCTGGTGCTGCACCTGCATCAGGGCAAAGCCTATGAGGCGGCCATTCCCCTGGCGCGGCAGATCATCGCCGCCATCGGCAGCGGGTGACCACCTTGCTTGCGATCATGAAGAAATGCAAACTATACTGAAGGTCAAGTGCCGTTCTCGTTTTCGTTCTTTACGGATCCCACTCCCTGTCGTTCCCGTTTACCCTGGAGGTTCTCATGTCTAATCCCAATTTGTCTGAGCCCAAGTTTGGCTTTAACGAGTATGCCGAGCGCCTCAACGGTCGGGCTGCCATGATTGGCTTTGTGTTGGCCATTGTCATCGAAGCGGTGACGGGCCAAGGCGTTGCTTCCTGGCTGGGCCTGATCTGAGAGGGATCAGCTTGCCACTCTTTATTCTTTAGATTTTTCCTGGGGTCTGCCGGTCTGCAGGCCCTTTGTTGTCTTTGACTGAGCAGGAAATATACCTGTGCTGGCTGCAGCAGTTCCTAAATGGCAACTACAGTTATTCCAGGTTAGGGTGAGACGCTTGGGCTACTGGTCGCGCCAGCGGGACGGAGTCCTTGAAAAGCCTTCTGGCCCCGTGCATTCTAATGTTTCAGGTGTGGGTGCGGTGTCCTGGTTTGAATTGAGATGAGGGTTTCAACTGATCCCTTCCTGCCGCTTGGCGATTGGCATCCGCCAGCCGGTGCCGAAGGCGCGATCGGTAATGCGTAGCCCAGGGGGAGCTTGGTGTCGCTTGAACTCGGCTTTTTGAACCAGCCGCAGCACCTGCTGCACGATGTCGGGATCGAACCCTTGAGCCACCAACTCGGGGCTGGATTGATGCTGCTCGATGTGCCGCTGCAGGATCTTGTCCAGCAAATCGTAGGGGGGCAAGCTGTCGCTATCTTGTTGGCCGGGTCGCAATTCCGCTGAGGGGGGCTTGGTCAGAGTAGCAAGCGGGATCCGCTCCTGCTGTCGGTTGATCCAGCGAGCCAAGCGGTACACCCAGGTCTTGGGCACATCGGAAATCACCGCCAGGCCGCCGGACATATCCCCGTAAATGGTGCAGTAGCCCACTGCTAGCTCTGATTTGTTGCCTGTGGTCAGCAGCAGCCGCCCGAACTTGTTGGAAAGGGCCATGAGGAGGGTGCCGCGAATGCGAGATTGCAGGTTTTCTTCCGTGATGTCTGGGGGGAGGCCGGCAAAGGGCTCTGCCAAAAGCTGGTGGTAGCTCTCCATGATGGACTGAATCGGCAGCTTCAGGGTCGGGATCCCCAGGTTTTGCGCCAGTTGGTAGGCGTCGGTCAGGCTGCCAGGGCTGGAATAGGGAGAGGGCATGAGCACCCCCAGCACCCGCTCCGGCCCCAAGGCATCGGCGGCGATCACAGCAGTTACGGCAGAGTCGATCCCCCCCGACAGGCCCAATAGCACCTCGCGAAAGCCACATTTGCTGACGTAATCGCGGGTGCCCAAAACCAACGCCTCGTACAGCTCAGCTTCCGGCTCGGTCGGCCAGCGGGATCCCGTAGTTGGTGGATTCTGGTCTGGGTTGGGAGACTGGGTCAACTCGTCCACATCCAGGATGAGCTGATCCGGCTGAAAGGCAGCGGCTTGGGCCACAACCCGACCCCAGCGATCCACGGCACAACTGGCCCCATCGAAGATGAGGTCGTCGTTGCCCCCCACTTGATTGACGTAGAGAATGGGCAGGGCGTGCTTGCGGGCCAGGGATCCCAGCATCTCCACCCGCAACTTCTGTTTGCCTAGGCTGAAGGGGGAAGCCGAGAGGTTAATCAGCAGGTCGGCACCGCAGCGGGCCATCTCTTCCACCGGATCCCAGTGGTAGCGGCGGTGCTGCCAAAAGTCGCGGTCGTTCCAAATGTCTTCACAAATGGTAAAGCCCAGGCGGCGGCCACGGTACTCGATGGGTTGGGGCTGGGATCCCGGCTCAAAATAGCGATCTTCGTCGAAGACATCGTAGGTGGGCAAGAGCGACTTCTGAAACCAGTGGCGGATCTGGCCTCCCTCCAGCCAGGCAGCAGCATTGTAAAGGGGCCGACCCTCAGGCAGAGGATTGTGCTGCACGGATCCCACGACTACCGGAATGCTGGCCTGTAACCGGCTGGCCAAGTGCTGCAAAACCTGGCTTGCCCTCTCGACCAGGGCCGGGTAGAGCAACAAATCGCGAGGTGGATACCCCAGCAACGCCAGCTCCGAGGTGATGGCCAACTCTGCTCCCGCCGCCGCCACTGCCTCAACCGCTGAACGGATGCGCTCAGCATTTCCGCTCAGATCGCCGACAGTGTAGTTCAGTTGCAACAGCGCTACCTTCACCCTGCACCCCATATGGTAAATCTCACCATAAGTGGCCCAAACCGAATCGTCAACAAGATTCTGCTGCGGGCAAGCGAAGAATAAACGTGGTTTGGTGGGCAGTGCTTTCCACCTGCAAAGAGCCGCCCAAGTGGTTGGCAATGGCTTGGGCCAGAGCCAATCCCAAGCCTGTTCCCCCCTGCTGCCAGGGATCCGAGTGGGGGATGCGATAAAACTGCTCGAAAATGCGTTCTTGTTCTTCGGGGGGAATGGTGGTGCCCGTGTTGGTCAAGCGCAGCTCCCAACGGTCGGAACCCAAAGCAACAACCTCTAGGTCGTGTTGATCTTATGTTAGGATAGAGAGAATAATTTATAGAGGAAAGAGGATGAAGTTGGTTTTTTAGATGAAAACAAATGGCAGAAGATATTGGCTTTTTTACAGACAGAAGAGAGAGTTAACATTGGGAAAGAAG
>NZ_JANSHM010000030.1:0-32239 GCF_047461635.1 Synechococcus sp. W55.2
ATCTCGTAGTAGCAAAGGGATTGCAGTTTGACCGCGTTGACGATCTTCTCCGGCGTGTTCTGGTTGACCCAGTTCAATGCCTGCACAAAGACATCCATCGTCGCGTCCAATTTGGCGGCTTGCGACTGGGACGCCTTGAGCTTACAGGAGACGTTCAGGACTTGGCTCATGAGTTCATTGTACTTCATCAAAGCGCATCCCTCCCGGCACTGACCCTACGGGTACAGTGCGGGGCTCCTGCGATTTCTAGCTAAGGATGGCTTCCAGCTCTGGGGTAAGCTGCCGCACCGAGAACAAGCATTGATGTCACAGCGATTGTGTTCCCACCACGCAAAGCGCTCTGCCAAGCGATAGTTATACTGCTTCCGTAACAAGTCTAGCCATTGGTCCATCAGAGCAACTTGGCTAGAAGTAGGGCGTAAGCGATATTGATAGGCAGTTCTCATGATGAGTTTATAAAAGTTCTCATGATGAGCGTATAAAATCCTGCTACGCCGGTCATAGCACCAGTAAGGACAAAGCATTGTGTCCTTGCCTCTCATCCCGACCCTCACCCTGGATAGTGGTGAGTGGATAGTGACTAGCCACTAGTCACTAACAGAGGGTGGGGCTTCCCGGCGGTCTAGCTAACTGCGACCAGGGCTTGATTAGCGCTCCTCCGCCAACCGCACCTGTACCGACTGGCCGTGGGCGGGCAACCCTTCCGCTTGTGTGAGAGCCTGAATGGCGCTGGCCACCTCCCGCAAAGCCGCTGAGCTGTATTGAATCAGACTGGAATGCTTTAGGAAAGTTTCCACCCCCAAAGCCGAGGCATAGCGGGCCGCACCGGCGGTGGGCAAGGTATGGTTGGGGCCAGCCAGGTAATCTCCTACCGCCTCCGGAGTATGGTGGCCCAAGAAAATGGCCCCCGCATGGCGAATGGGATCCAGCAAAGCCCAGGGATCGGCCACCTGCAGTTCCAAATGCTCTGGCGCAAACAGGTTGGACAAAGCCACCGCCGCCGTCAGATCCGGCACCACCGCAATCAGCCCGTAATTCACCACCGACTTTTCCACCATCAGACGGTTGGGATGGGCCTCCATCTGGGTGGCCACCGCCTGCTGCACCTGCTGGGCCAGCTGGAGATCGGTGGTCAGAAGGATGGCCGCCGCCAAGGGATCGTGCTCGGCTTGGGCCAGCAAATCGGCAGCCACATAAAGGGGGTTGGCGCTCTCGTCGGCGATGATCAACACCTCCGATGGCCCGGCCAGCGAGTCGATCCCCACCGTGCCGTACACCAGCTTTTTGGCCAAAGTTACGTAGATGTTGCCGGGGCCGGTGATCACGTCCACCTTGGGGATGGTCTCGGTGCCGTAGGCCAAGGCCCCTATTGCCTGAGCCCCTCCAACGCGATAGATGGTGTGGATGCCTACTTCTTGGGCGGCCACCAAAATGGCCGGGCTAATCCCCTTGCCCCCCGAGCCGTCGGATCCCGGTGGCGTCACCATCACAATCTCGGGCACCCCCGCCACCTGGGCCGGGATGGCGTTCATCAACACAGTGCTGGGGTAGGCGGCCCGCCCCCCCGGAATGTATAGGCCGGCGCGATCCACAGGGCGGTATTGCTTGCCCAAGACGATCTCAGGGCCGGGAAAGCTTACCCAACTGCTGGGCACCCGCTGCCGGTGAAAAGCTTCAATGCGCTGCTTGGCCAGCCGTAGGGCTGAAAGCAATTGCGGAGACACCGCCTGGTAAGCCGCCTCCAGCTCGGCCCCAGACACCTTCAGTTCGGCAACGCTCAGCTCCACCTGGTCGAACTCAGCCGTATAGGTCAGCAGGGCCCGATCCCCCTGACGGCGTACCGCTTGCAGGATCTCCCGCACGGTTGCTTCACGGTGCAGGTTCTGGTCAGCCTGAGTGCGCTCCGAGATCCGTCTAAGCTCGGCTTCAGCCTCGGCTAGCTGGGTGACGATTCTCAGCATGGCAACTCCTTCGCATAGCGCGCCGTAACCCCATACTAACGAGGGATCCGGCGGCATCGCGGTAGCAAAGCGGATCTTTCGCTGGGTCGGCTTGCGGCGACAAGAAGGGACATCCCCAGGCAGGGATCTTGTCTGCACCTGGCGTGATCCGGGTTGAGCATGGTCATAGCTTAGCCTGGATTGTCCTCGGCCAAGCGCCGATAGCCCTACTTAGGAAAAAGCCTGCCCCTTTTTCATAGGCCCAGTTCTGTCGATTTGATCAAGTTGCGAAAATCGTGGATTACCTCTTCACAGCGACGGAAAAAAGCCAGCACCCAATCCCGTAGCACCCTTTGCTGAGATTCGTCCAGTTCCTTGAGGGATCCCCGGTAGTGGATCTGGCCGCTGCGCTCGATCTCGAACTGGTTCAGCCATTCTGCTTTGGATCCCTGGCGTTCCACCACTTCCTGCCGTGCTGCCTTCCAATAGTTGACGATCACCGCCTTGCCCAAATAGCCGGTTGTAATCTGGCAGAGACGGTTCAGAGATTGCACGAAGACATCCATCTCCATGCGCGGGCCCGCCGCAGGAGCGGAACTGGGCTGGGTAGCGTTCCGGCCTGCCTCCGCCTGGCTGGTAAATAGACGAAAGGTGGCCAAGCCCTTTGGCGTATCCTGCTGCAGCTCGGCTCGCAGGCGGTTCACGGCCAAGGTGTAAACCGGCATCACCAGCTCGTCATTCACCGCCACCAGCAGCGCCCATTCCGGCCCGAGGGGGTAAACGAAGACCCGCTGCTCGGCAAACTGAAAATCAAAATAGTCAAGTCCTGGGGGCATGGTCTGCAAAACTTGAAACAGCCCTTCGGTGAGGGCCTGTTGCTGTCGGCTATCCAAATCCTGAAAAGAGCGGTAGAAAAAAGGGCGACCTGTCCGACTCAAGAGCGCCACCCCCATCACCCCGCGGATGGACAAAAAACTGTCGAGCGTTTCCTTCTCCATGCCCACTCAACTTGGGTAACACTCTTATCCTGACTTAGATTGCCCGAGGGTGGGCGAGCACAACCAACCGCAGTTGCGAGAGGTGGATGCTCGATTTTGGGATTTAGGAAATTCACTGGGACAAAAACGCCTCGATCCGTCCCACCGCCTCCTCCAGACGGGATCCCTCGACCACCAAAGCAAAGCGGACATAGCCTTCCCCACTGGGGCCAAAGCCAGAACCGGGAGACAGGGCAACCCCTGTGGCTCTCACCAAGTCCAAACAAAACTGGGCAGAAGAGCCGCGATAAAACTCCGGCAAAGGCGCCCACAGATACATGGTGGCCTCCGGCAAAGGCACAGGCCAACCGATGCGGTGTAGAGCCGCCACAGCTATATCCCGTCGCTCTCGGTACACCTGCCGCCAGCGCTCCAAAAAACTATCGGGAACTGCCAAAGCCGCTGCTGCCCCCCGCAGAATGCCCTGGTACTGATGGAAGTCGATGGTGGATTTCACCCATCGCAGGGCTCGGATCAGCTCTCGGCTGCCAATGGCGTAGGCCACCCGGAACCCTCCCATGTGATAGGACTTGGAGAGAGAAAAAAACTCGATGGTGCGGGTTTTATCGGGATCCGCCTGCAGCGCAGAAGGGGCCACCTGGCCGTCGAAGCGCCAGTCCACATAGGGAAAATCGTGGGCCAGAACGATGTCGTACTGCTGACAAAACTGCAGGGTTTCTTGCCAAAACTCCGGGGTGACGGTGGCAGTGGTGGGGTTGTGGGGGTAGTTCAACACCAGCAGCCGCGCCTGCCGGCAGATCGCTGCCGGGATCCGATCCCAGCGGGGCAAGAAGCGGTTTTCCGCCCGCAGGGGCAGGTAGTAGGGGATCCCGCCCGCCAGATGGATCCCGCCCGCATGAGAGGGATAGGCCGGATCGGCGACCAAGGCAACATCGCCGGGGTTGAGCAAAGCCAGGGGCAAGAGGGCCGTTCCCTGCTGGGATCCGATCAACGGCAGCACCTCTGTTTCCGGATCGATCTCCAGGCCGAACTTCCCCATGTACCACTTGGCGCAGGCCGTCCGAAAGTCCGCCGTGTCGTGAAACAGCGTGTAGCCATAGGTAGAGGGATCCGACAGAGCCGATTGAATGGCCGCCAAGGAGTCTGAAGGTGGGGGCAGATCGGAGGATCCCAGCGACAAATCGATTACATCCAGGCCAGAGCGACGAGCCTCCCGCTTGGCTTGATCCATCCGGTCAAACACATTGCCGCCAAGGGGTTGAAGTCGCTGGGCGAGGGGAATCAACATGCAGAAACTCTTGCAAAGCAGGGGGGCCTATCCTGGCTTGAGGATCCCCTCAGGGATTGTCGTCAGCATTGGGGGAAGAAGGTGAGGTTGGACGCGTGCTGGCCGCCGGCCCCCGGTCAAAAATCTCGATGTGCCACTGTCCTTGGCCGTTGCTCTCAAAAGCGATAAACCGGCCATCGCCGCTGATGGTGGGGTTGCGCACATCTCCTGGCACCCGGCTGCTGATGTTTTCTATCCTGCGAGTTTCCCGGTCGTAGAGGAAGATCTCAGACTTGCCCAGAGCATTGGACACGTAGACGATGTAGCGGCCATCAGCGCTGATGTCGGGCGAGGTAGCCGCCACGTCGCTGGAGTTGAGGCCGGGCAGATCCACCAAGCGACGTTCCACCGTGTCGTAGAGAAAAATATCCTGGCTGCCGCTGCGGGCCGAGGAAAACACCAGGTAGCGGCCATCTCCGTTGAAAGCAGGCTCCCCATCGGGGAAGATGCTGTTGAGGCCACTGTTGGTCAGGCTGGGACGCGGGGTGCGAAAACCTGCGGGGCTGCAGCCCAACAGCACCAAGCTCAATCCGGCCAGGCCCAGCTTTCTCGCCCACCGGGCCGCGCCAAACAGGATCCGGCCATCGGTCAGCATGGCATCGCCTCTCCAACCCACTCTTCCCATCATACCCGGTTGACAAACTCGGCTCCGGCTAGGGCTCCACCTTGACACCCTTCCAGAAGGCCACATAGCCCCGGATGTTGGCCGCAGCGGGTTTGGGATCCGGGTAGTACCAGGCGGCATCTTTGTTCTCCTGGCCGTTGACCACGAGGGTGTAGTAGCTGGCCTCCCCCTTCCAGGGGCAGGTGGTGTGGGTAGAGCTGGGCTGGAAGTATTCCCGGCGCAGAGATTCCGGCGGAAAATAGATGTTGCCTTCTACGGTTTCGTAGCGGTCTGTCTCGGCCACCACTACCCCATTCCAGATAGCCCTGGGCATGGAAAACCTCCTCTTGCCAAGTTTCGGATATCGGATTTTTGAGTTGCAGATCCCTGCGGCTGAGGCCGCCTTGCTTTGAGCTTAGCTCTTCCCTTCCTCTTATGATCGTTCTGTACTGCTTTTGATGAGCAGCTCTTTGGCCGATAGGGAAGCCTGCCAATTCCCAGAGGGGGACGGGATCCTTTGAGGGCTGCTCTCTACTGCTATTGAACCATCGAACGCTACGGTCATGGCTCGCCGCAACACCTTGCAAGATGACCTCAACTACCAACAAGCCAAGCGCAGCTTGCGCCAGTGGGTGACCCAACTGGATCTGCGCCCCCAAGAGGTCACGGGCCTGGAAGCCGAGCTGGAGGGCCTGCAAGCGCTGCTGGACAAGCTGGAAACCGAGGTGATCCACATCGCCGCCTTCGGTCTGGTGGGGCGGGGCAAGTCTTCGCTGCTCAATGCCCTGTTGGGCGAGCCGGTCTTTGAGACGGGGCCAACCCACGGCGTCACCCGTACCCAGCAAGCGGCAACTTGGAACATCAGCTGGGAAACCCGCCCCCAGTCCTCCTTCTCTGGCACATCCCTGCAGGGATCCCGCCTCCCCCCTTCCTCGGTGCAGTCGGTACAGGTCGCCCATTGGCAGGGATCCCGTCTGGAGCTGATCGACACTCCCGGCCTGGATGAAGTAGACGGCGAAGAGCGGGCGCGGCTGGCCCGAGAAGTGGCGCAGCGGGCGGATTTGATCCTGTTTGTCGTCTGCGGGGATCTGACGCGGGTGGAGTTTGAGGCCCTGGCCACCCTGCGGGAGGCGGGCAAGCCTATGCTGCTGGTGTTCAACAAGATCGACCAGTACCCAGAGGCAGATCGCCAGGCCATTTACGACAAGATCCGCAACGAACGGGTGCGGCAGCTCCTTTCTCCCAACGAGATCGTCATGGTGGCGGCCTCCCCTCGCGTACCCCGCCTGGTGCAAAGGCCGGATGGGAGCTTTGCTGCCCAGATGGAAGTGGGATCCCCGCAGGTGGATGAGCTGCGCCTGAAAATCCTGGAAGTCCTGCATCGGGAGGGGCGTTCGCTGCTGGCCTTGAATGCCCTCCTGTTTGCTGATCGGGTTAACCAGCAGGTAATTGAGCGCAAGCTGCAAACCCGTGCCCAGCAAGCCCAAGACCTCATCGCCTCAGCCGCCCGCACCAAAGCGCTGGCGGTTGCCCTCAACCCCATCACCCTGCTCGATACCTTGGGAGGGCTGGCCATCGATGTCACCCTGATCCTGCGCCTGGCCCGCCTGTACGGCTGGCCCATGAGCACTGCAGGAGCCACACAACTGCTGCAGAAGATCATCCTCAGCATGCTCAGCCTGGGCGCCGGCGAGTGGGTGGCGCTGTTGGGCCTGGGATCCCTGAAAACCTTGCTGGGGGGATTCTCTCTGGGAGCCTACGGTTCCGTGGCCCTGACGCAGGCGGTGTTGGCCGGGTTTTCCTGCTATGCCATCGGCGAGTCCGCCCGCCGCTACCTGGCCCAGGGAGCCAGTTGGGGGCCAGAGGGCCCCAAAGCCGCCATAGCCCAGATTTTGGCCGATTTGGACGAAGCCTCGATCACCGCCCGCCTGCGGGAGGAAATCCGCCACAAAATCGGATTTGCTTTCCCCTGAACCTCTACAATCGCCTCTACAATCAGAGAGCCGAGCCGCATCGTTCGCATGACCTACTGCCTTGGCATCATCACCCGCTTTGGCTTGGTGATGGCGGCAGATTCCCGCACCAACGCCGGGGTGGACTACGTCTCCACCTACCAAAAGCTGTTCGATTTTTCCGTGCCCGAAGAGCGGGTGATCTTGATCTGCACCTCCGGCAACCTGTCCATCACCCAGGGCGTTTTGACCGAAGTGCAGCGGGATCTGCGCCAACCGGAAAGTTCCAATCTCCACACCTTCCCCCATCTCTACGACGTGGCCCGCTACCTGGGATCCAAAATTCGTTACATCCAGGAGCAAGACCGACCCTGGCTGGAAAAGGACGGTATCGACGCCCAGTGCAGCCTGTTGTTGGGGGGACAGATCCGAGGCGAGGAGCCGGCCCTCTTTTTGATCTACAGCCAGGGCAACTGCATCCAGGCCACCCCGGAAACCCCTTTTTTGCAGGTGGGGGAAACCAAATACGGCAAGCCAATCTTGGATCGCACCCTCTCCTACGAAACCTCGCTAGCAGATGCGGCCAAATGCGCTCTCCTCTCCATTGACTCCACCATGAAATCCAACATCTCCGTCGGCCCCCCCATCGATTTGGTGATGGTGCAAGCGGATCAGTTCAAGGTCACCCACCGTCTGCGCCTGCGCACCGGGGATCCCTACCTGGCCAAGATGCGCAAACTGTGGGAGAGCGCCCTCAAACAAGCCTTCGACCAAATGCCCCCCATCGAGTGGGACTACTCGGATCCAGTCGATCAAGAAGAGCTGCTCGACTGAGAGGAGGAGATTGGTAGGATAGGGGTTAATCCATCTCTGCCCAACCCCTGCCATGTCAGCCCACACCTTTCAAGACTTGATCTTTCGCCTGCAACAGTTTTGGGGGGAGCAGGGCTGCTTGATCCTACAACCCTACGACCTGGAAAAAGGCGCCGGCACCATGAGCCCCCACACGTTTTTGCGCGCCTTGGGGCCGGATCCCTGGCGAGTGGCCTATGTCGAACCCTGTCGCCGCCCCACCGATGGACGCTACGGTCAAAACCCCAATCGCCTGCAGCACTATTTTCAATACCAAGTGTTGATCAAGCCCTCCCCCGATGACATTCAAGATGTGTACCTAAATAGCCTGCAAGCTTTGGGCGTGAACCCGGCAGAACACGATGTTCGCTTTGTGGAAGATGACTGGGAATCTCCCACCTTGGGGGCTTGGGGCGTGGGCTGGGAAGTGTGGCTGGACGGCATGGAAGTAACCCAGTTCACCTATTTTCAGCAGGTGGGCGGACAAGATTGTCGCCCGGTTTCTGTAGAAATTACCTATGGGCTAGAGCGCCTGGCCATGTATCTGCAGGGGGTGGATTCGGTTTTCGATCTCTGCTGGAATGAGCATCCTTCTCTGGGACGGATTACCTATGGACAAATCTATTTCCAAAATGAGGTCGAGCAATCTTATTACAACTTCGAGTATTCCGATCCGGAGATGCTACTGGAATTGTTCCGGCTCTACGAAGCCGAGGCCAAGCGTTTGATCGAAACCACCCAACAGAAACTGCAGAAACAGGTGTTGCCGGATCGGTTGGCCGTGTCTCTGCTCCTGCCCGCCTACGACTATGTGCTCAAGTGCTCCCACACCTTTAACCTGCTCGACGCTCGTGGTGTCATTGCTGTAGCCGAGCGCACCCTCTACATTGGGCGCATCCGTAACCTGGCTCGACAATTGGCGGAGCTGTACGTTAGCCAAGCCGATCGACCGGGATCCAGCTATGCCCTGCGGCAACCGGAACCCGCTTTGGTTTACAGGGGTGCCTCTCCCCAGAGTTAATTCTTGAGAAAGGGATCCCACCTTTGGCTATGATGAGAGATTGGTGTCAGCAAGGTGCTGGCTGCCCAAATGGCTCTTGTGGAAAGTCAGTGACCTCGTTTTCATCCTCTTTTTCTGACCAGTTCACCTTACTTTTTTCGGAAAAGCTTTATGTTTTACCATCATCCCGTCACTCGGGTTTCCATCTTTATTGATGGCAATAATATGTTTTATGCTCAACAGAAAAATGGCTGGTTTTTCGACCCACGCCGGGTGCTGGATTATTTTGTTAGATCACAGCCGAATGTTGAATTGGTCAACGCCTTTTGGTACACCGGCATCAAGGATCCCCATGATCAGAGGGCCTTTCGAGACGCTCTGATCAGCATGGGCTTCACTGTGCGCACCAAGATCCTCAAAGAATATCGAGATGAAGACTCCGGTCGGTACTCCCAAAAAGCAAATCTGGATATCGAAATAGTAATCGATATGTTCAACACCGTTGGCCAGTACGATAGGATCATTCTATTTAGCGGCGATGGAGATTTTGAGCGGGCCGTCGAGCTGTTGCGTTCCAAAAACACGCTGATTACAGTTGTCTCCACCGAAGGGATGATCGCCCGCGAGCTGCGCAACGCCACCGACCGCTACATCGACCTCAACGACATTCGCCCCTACATTGAGAAGTTAGACAAGTAGTGCTTTGGGCAGGGTTCTGGACTGCTTCCTCTGCCGTCGGGTCAGACCCATAGCCTCCTGGCGAGCTGGCGACAACACCGCCTAAGTTCGTTCTGGCTTTTTCCATCTTCACGGATCCCATCCCTGCCACACAAGCGGCACGTCTGTTGTACCGGCTCTAGTCAGCGCTGCCGGAAAGGAGCTGTCCCGGCCAATTCCAGTAGGGTGCTCTGGTGTCCGGCAGAAGGGCTGTGTCTTCTCCCCTTGGCAGCCAACTTCTGGGCAACCTCAGTTCAGGCAGGGGAGCAGAGAGGCTAGCATTGTAAAAAATCTTTGCCCTGATCAGTTTTTATGACCGGCGTTCCTGTCTCCCGTATTCGCAACTTTTCCATCATCGCCCACATCGACCACGGCAAATCCACCCTCGCCGATCGCCTCCTGCAGGAAACGGGCACCGTTTCAGCCCGCGAGATGAGGCCACAACTGCTGGACAGCATGGAACTGGAGCGGGAACGGGGCATTACCATCAAGCTGCAAGCGGCCCGCATGAACTACCGTGCCCAAGACGGCCAAGACTACGTTTTGAACCTGATCGACACGCCGGGGCATGTGGACTTCACCTACGAAGTCTCCCGCTCCCTGGCCGCCTGTGAAGGGGCGCTGCTGGTGGTGGATGCCTCTCAAGGGGTGGAGGCCCAAACCTTGGCCAACGTCTACCTGGCCCTGGAGAACAACCTGGAAATTATTCCGGTGATCAACAAAATCGACCTGCCGGGCGCCGAGCCGGAGCGGGTGATTGCGGAGATTGAGCAGGTAATCGGCCTCGACTGCAGCGGGGCAATCCTGGCCTCTGCCAAGGTGGGTATTGGCATTCAAGAGATTCTGGAGGCCATTGTGCAGCGGGTGCCCCCCCCACGGGATACAGTGGCGGATCCCTTGCGGGCCTTGATTTTCGATAGCTATTACGACGCCTATCGCGGCGTGATCGTCTATGTGCGCATCATGGATGGGGAGGTGAAGACGGGGGACAAGATTTGCTTTATGGCCTCTGGCCGAGAATACGAGATTACCGAGCTGGGGGTGATGCGTCCCAACCAAGAGCCGGTGGATGCCCTACATGCGGGCGAGGTGGGCTACATGGCCGCCGCCATCAAGAGCGTGGAACACGCCCGGGTTGGGGATACCATCACACTGGTGAATCGCAAAGCTCCTGAGCCCCTGCCCGGCTACAAAGAAGCCAAGCCGATGGTGTTTTGTGGCCTGTTCCCCAGCAGCTCCGATCAGTACGCCGAACTCAAAGAGGCTCTGGAAAAGCTCAAGCTCAACGATGCTGCCCTGTACTTTGAGCCAGAAATTTCCAGCGCCATGGGCTTCGGCTTCCGCTGTGGTTTTCTGGGCCTGCTGCACATGGAGGTGGTGCAGGAACGCCTAGAGCGGGAGTACAATCTCGATCTGGTGATCACAGCTCCGACGGTGGTGTACCAAGTTACCCTCAACAACGGCTCTGTGATTCGGGTGGACAATCCCAGCAAGCTGCCTCCCCCCAACGAGCGCACCAGCATTGAGGAGCCGATTGTCAGGGTAGAGGTGATTCTTCCTGAGGAATTTGTCGGTACCGTGATGGAGCTGTGTGAGACCAAACGCGGCACTTTTAAAGACATGAAATATCTGGCGCAGGGTCGGACTACGCTGGTGTATGAGCTGCCTCTGGCGGAAGTGGTCACCGACTTTTTCGACCAATTGAAATCACGCACCCGCGGTTATGCCAGCATGGACTACCAAATGATTGGCTATCGCGCCGATGATTTGGTGCGTTTGGACATTTTGATCAACGGCGATGTGGTGGATTCTCTATCCACGATTGTGCATCGGGACAAAGCTTTTTATGTAGGCCGTTCTCTAGTGGCCAAGTTGCGGGAGCTGATCCCGCGCCATCAATTTGAAGTGCCCATTCAGGCGGCGATTGGCTCTAAAGTGATTGCTCGTGAAACCATACCGGCCCTGCGCAAAAACGTCTTGGCCAAATGCTACGGAGGAGACGTGACCCGCAAGCGCAAGCTTTTGGAAAAACAAAAAGAGGGGAAAAAACGCATGAAGGCGGTGGGAACGGTGGATGTGCCCCAAGAAGCGTTTATGGCCGTGCTGAAGTTGCAAAATGATTAGGGCCATGGGCACTCAACTGGGGCGGGAAGCGGTGTTGGCCTGGCTACAGGAGCAGGTGTCTCCCCCTCGCCTTCGCCATATTTTGGGGGTAGAGGCGATGGCCCGGCAGCTGGCGGCCCACTACGGGCTGGATGAGCAGAAAGCTGCTTGGGCAGGGCTGATGCACGACTTGGCTAAGGCTTTCCCGCCGGAGCAACTGTTGCAAAGGGTGGCTCAGGAACGGGAGCTGGATGAGATTGAGCGGGCCGAACCCCATATCCTGCATGCTGAGGTGGGATCCCTGGTGGCGCGGGAGCAGTTTCAGGTACAGGATCCGGAGATCTTGGCGGCCATTGCCAACCACACGTTGGGTCGGCCCGGCATGGATCCCCTCAGTTGTGTGGTTTTCGTGGCCGATGCCCTGGAGCCGAATCGGGGCAGCAACCCAGAATTGGAGCGGTTGCGGCAGATGGCTTTTGTAGATTTGTCTAAAACCGTAGTGGGAGTATGTGACTTGAGCCTAAAATTTTTGCTAGATCGGAATCAGGTGATTCATCCGCGCACACTCATGACTCGGAATCACTTTTTGTTACATCCTTTAGAAAAAGCTGTGTCTCAAGTTAGCTCAGTCGTTTCAGGAGGGTTTTAGTTGCTACATCTCATGCCTGCCCCCGCCGGGGATCCCATCTATTGCATGGCGCTGAGTGCAGCTCGCGCGGCAGAAGAGAAAAAAGGTGGCGATATCGTTCTGCTGGATGTATCCCAAGTCTCCACTTTGGCAGATTACTTTCTTCTGGTCAGCGGCTACTCGCTCACGCAAGTCCGCGCCATTGCCCGAGCAATTGAGGAAAAGGTTTGGGACGAGTGGAAACAAACTCCGCGCCGCATCGAAGGGCAGGAATCGGCCTCTTGGATACTGATCGACTATGCCGATCTCATTGTCCATGTGATTATGCAACAGGAAAGGGACTACTATGACCTAGAGTCTTTCTGGATCCAGGCTCAGCGAGTCGATCTGCCCATAGCAGGCTAAATCTATTTGTTTTGGATCCCTGGATTTGGCAGTTCTTCAGAGCTTGGAGCCAAGGGAAGAGTTGCTCTTTACAACTCTTTAACTGCCTTCCAGGGCCTCCTTGACAGACAGAAGTTTTAGTCAATTGTCAAGAAATATGTAAGTTTCTTAATATTCCCGCAATTTCTTACACAGTCACGTGTTAGGGTAGTGAATGACAAATAGCTGAGTAAGATCTTCCTGCCTTTTGCAGTCGAGTTTCTATAGTCTTTGTTAAACGCTCTACCTTGTTTCTCTTGAACGCTGATAATTCTTCGTTGGTACTGAATACCAGCAAAAAGATTTTCCAGCTGCTGATGGCTCCTATTGGCTGCTTTCAGCGGCAAGTGGAAAGGCAAACGAGGCGAATAGAGGAGGCAAGGATTGGCTGCACAAGAGGATCTTACGAACGAAACCGCAACTTCTTCCCGACGGCAGACTTAGCTGCAACCGGCTTAAATGGTCGGCTTGTAGGCAAAATCCGGTGCCAAAAGCAGCGGAGGAAGATGGGGAAGCAGCGTTTTTTGTTTAATGTCTGTTTTTAAGAGCGACAGGGATTTTTAGGAGGGACATTCATCATGGAAAAGATGTTGGTTAATATTGTTGAGTACCTGGCATTGGGAGAACTGGAAACTATCCTCTCCACTGAGCACCCCCATCAACAGGTGTTTTATGACGCTAGGGAGCGGGAAGCGATGATGCAGCAGATCCTAAACCGGGTCCCCGCCATCTACATGTGGCTGGCCGCCGATGAGTGCCCCAGCCGCGATCAACTCAACCCCTCTGAGCTGGAGTTGCTGCGGTCGGTGGTGCGGGATGTGGTCAAGCAAAAACTCCAACAAGCCTCTTTTGGCCTTGACCCCTATGCGGGATCCATGTCAGAGGTCTTCTACGGATAGAGGGGGCGGGCTTAAGCTACACTGCAAGGGTGTTGCCTTAGCTTGCTGGCTTTGTCCGTGTTGCCCGTTTACTATTCTGATGTTTTCCTCAGCCACGATACTGGGCCATTTCACCCCGAGCGTCCGGCTCGCTTGCAGTCCATTGTTAAGGCGCTGCGTGGTGCCCCTTTTGCCAACCAGTTGGAATGGCGGGATCCCCCCTTGGCGGAGCTAGCAGAGCTGGAGCGAGTACACTCGCGTCGGCACATTCAACAGGTGGCTGAGTTGGCAGCAGCAGGTGGGGGACGCATCGATGCCGACACTGCTCTCTCGGGGAGAAGTTTTGAGGCAGCGCGCCTGGCTGTGGGAGCTTGGATTGCCGGCTCTGCTTCGGTTTTGGCCACCGCTCAGCCGGCTTTGGTGCTGTGTCGTCCGCCTGGGCATCACGCGGAGCCGGAACGGGCAATGGGATTTTGCCTCTTCAGCAACGCGGCCATTGCGGCGCTGTGGGCGTTGGATCAGCCGGGGGTAAAGCGGGTGGCGATTTTCGATTGGGATGTTCACCACGGCAACGGCACGCAGGCGGTGGTGGAGCGCTATCCCCAACTGGCCTATGCCTCCATCCATCAGTTTCCCCTCTACCCCGGCACCGGCTCCGCTCGCGAAACCGGGATCCATGGCAACCTCTGCAATGTTCCTTTGCCAGCGGGGTCGGATTGGTCGGTCTACAAAAAGGCCCTCGACGAGAAGATCTTGCCGTTCTTGCAAGCGTTCCAGCCCGATTTGCTGCTGGTGAGCGCCGGCTTCGACTGTGCTAAAGGGGATCCCTTGGCCGGTATGCAGCTAGAGCCGGAAGCCTTTGGCCGCATGGCCCGCCTTTGCCTGGAGCAGGTGACCCGCAAAACCCTCTTCGGCTTGGAAGGCGGCTATAACCTGGACAACCTGGCGCGCGGCTGGCTGAGCCTGGCCCAAGCTTGCCTGGAGAGTTAACCTTTCCACTTCACCTTGGGTAAAATCTGCCGCACATCCACCCGATCCTTGTACTTGAGAGCAAAGTTGAGCAGCGAATCCAAGAGGGAATCGGACAGATAGTGGGGCTGGAGGCCCAGGTCTAGGAGCTTGGTGTTTTTGGCGTTGTAGTAGTGCTCTTCCAGCTCGACGCGGGGGTTCTCCAGGTGGTTGATTTCCACCTTCAGGCCCATGGTGGCTCCCGCCTTTTGCACCAGCAACGCCAGTTGCTCAACACTAAATTGCTCTGTGAACTGGTTCATCACCCGGAATTGGCCCGGCTCGGCAGGGTGAGCAATGGCCAGCTCCACGCAGCGCACCGTGTCGCGGATATCCAGGAAACCGCGGGTCTGGCCGCCCTTGCCATACACTGTCAGCGGATGGCCCACGGCCGCTTGAATGCAGAAGCGGTTCAGAGCTGTGCCGAATACGCCATCGTAATCGAGACGGTTGATCAGCACCTCGTCCATGCCGGTTTCTTCTGTGAGCACGCCGTATACCACCCCTTGGTTGAGGTCGGTGGCCCGCAGGCCCCAGACGCGGCAGGCGAAGTGGATGTTGTGGCTGTCGTGTACTTTGGAGAGGTGATACATGGATCCCGGCTGCTTGGGGTAGGGCAGGGTATCCTTGCGGCCATTGTGCTCGATGGTGATGTACCCCTCCTCGATGTCGATGTTGGGGGTGCCGTACTCGCCCATGGTGCCCAGCTTCACCAGGTGGCAATCGGGAAATTCCTCCTTGATGGCGTAGAGGATGTTCAAGGTGCCCACCACGTTGTTCACCTGGGTCATCACCGCATGCTCGCGGCTGATCATCGAGTAAGGGGCAGAGCGCTGCTCGCCAAAGTGAACAATGGCATCCGGCGGGAAGCGGCGCATGCAGGAGATCAGGGCTTCGTAGTTGGTAACGTCGCAGACAAAGATGGGAATGTCCTTGCCGGTTAGCCCCTTCCAGCGATCCACCCGTTGCTCTAGCTGGGCAATGGGGGTCAGGGTAGAAACCCCCAGTTGCAGATCCCAGAGGCGGCGGACGTAGGAATCGAGAATGGCCACCTCATAACCCCTGTTGGATAGGTGCAGGGCTGTCGCCCAGCCACAGTATCCGTCACCACCAATAACCAGGACTTTCATCAGGGAAGCAAAATTCGGCTGCTCACGAATCTACCAAGTTATGGCACCAAAGACAAACTCTCCTGGGATCCCTTCGGGGTGCTGGATAGCCCCTTATTCGATGCGAGGCGGGTTGTCCAGGGTATAAACCGTGGTCTCGGCGGCAATGGCACGGCGCAGGTGAGCTGGGACTTGGTAGAGGCCCAGAAGGGTGATGCCATCGATGAATTGCAGTGCCCCTCGCTCGGGATCCAACTGTTGGCTCAGAATCTGGTCGATCTGCTCCGGTTCTGGCCTGGGGGAGATGGGATCCTGAGCTGCCAGGGCAAAACCCAGTGGGCCACCGTAGGTGGGGGCATAGATGGCGTAGGGCTGCACAGCGGCAAACACCGTTTTCAGGGTGCGAACAATGCGGGTGTGCTGGGGCAGCTCAACCGGACCCGTCGGCCCGGCTTGGATGGTGAAAGCCCCATCTGGCTGCAACTTGGAGCGGATCTGGCGGAAAAACTCCTGGGTGAAGAGGCGGTAGGCAGGGCCGGACTCAATGGGATCGGAAAGATCGGAAAGGATCACATCCCAAATGGGGCCTGTTTCCTGGAGAAAATCCAAGGCATCGGCAATCACCACCTCCACCCGCGGATCTTCAAAGGATCCCTGGTGCATTTCCGGCAGGTGCTCTCGGCAGGCTGCCACCACCTCCCCATCGATGTCCACCATCACCACCTGCTCCACCGAGCGCCAACGCAGCACCTCCCGCAGCGTTGCCCCTTCTGCCCCCCCCAACACCAGTACCCGCCGGGGGATCCCGCCCGCTTGGACAACCTGCACCATAGCCGGATGAACCAAAGCCTCGTGGTACAGAAACTCATCCACGGTAGTGGATTGCCAATGCCCATCCAGCATCAGACCCTTGCCGAAGGCCCCCGTCTCGGCGATCAGCATCTCCTGGAAAGGGGTTTTTCGGTAGGCCAAGATGCGCGTGACGGCACGGGCGGTGTAGTCCCAAGGGGTAAAGTACTCCTGAACCCAGAAGAAACTTCTCGGGCTGCTCATAAGCACCTCGCTACAGCTTTTTCCAGCAACATAGACTGACCTCTGGGGTGAATCGGATCCCACCCAGCCTACAGATGGCCCCCATGACAGTTTGGAAAAAGCTGCGATTGGCGAGGATCTCAGCGCCTTCGTCGGCTCGCTTCACAGGTGAGCACCTCAGCCGAGTCTGGGGCCTCTTCCAGGAGTGTCGGTTGCGCGGTGCGGCGGGGCACCTTGCGCAGGGAATATCGTCGCGCTTGAAACACGTCGATCAGATATTCACAGGCCGCTTCCGGTCGGGTGTGGCGACCACAGGTGAACACATCCACCGCCGCGTAGCCCGCTTCGGGCCAGGTGTGAATGGAGATGTGGGATTCCCCCAAAAGAGCGAGGGCTGTAATCCCCTGCGGCTCAAATGGATGGCACAGCTCTCCCAGAAAGGTGGAGTTGGAGCGTCTCGCTGCCTCCCGCAAAGCCTGTTGCACCAGAGAGGCATCATCCAAAAGTTTGGCCGGGCAGTCGTAAAGCTCCAGGATACAGTGGATCCCGATCAGAGCTGGAGACCTATCCCCTAATTGGCCAGATAGTGTGTGCAGCATACTATCCCCTAATTGGCCAGATAGAACTGATTAGAACCAGAGGCTGCACAGAAAGCGCAGCTTTACCATTATCTCACAATTGACATACTCCCCTGCCTAAAGGCAGGGGATTCTGGTTCCTGGTTCTGCGACAGCACTTACCGTGTCAGGTTGCCCCTCCACAGCAGCGGTGCTCATCGCGGCAGCGGGCCGTAGGCCTTAGGGCGGGGTTTCAGACCCAGTTTTTTGGTAAAGCCAAACTACCCTCCCCAGCAGCTTTTTTCTTAACCGAAAGTTAACCCTAGGCCCAATCTGGAGCCACTGCACCACCGACACCAGCGTTCCGGGAAGGGGCTGGAGAAGCTAGGGCTGCTGCTCCTTTGAAGAGGGAGAGGGGGGATAGAGCAGGGCTTCCAGCTCCTGCAGCGCTTGCTCCAGGTTGTCGTTGACAATCACGTAGTCAAATTCGTCTTGGGCATCTAATTCCTTGCGGGCCTGTTCCAGGCGGCGCTCGATGCTGGCCTCTGAGTCTTGTCCGCGCTCGCGGATGCGACGTTCCAGCTCTTCCAGAGAAGGTGGACAGAGAAAGATGCGAATGGCATCTGGGTACTGTTGCCTCACCTGACGGGCCCCCGCCAGCTCAATTTCCAGCAGCACATCCTGACCCTGATTGAGTTTTTGGAACACGATCTCGCGGGGAGTGCCGTAAAAGTTGCCCGCATACTGTGCCCATTCCAACAGCTCGTTGGCTTCAATCAAGTTGAGAAATTCCTCCCGGCTGCGAAAGTAGTAGTTGACGCCTTCCTGTTCGCTGGGGCGGGGGGGGCGGGTGGTGACCGAAACCGAGAGATACAGCTCGGGGTGGCGCTGGCGCAACTGGTTGACCAGCGTACCCTTACCCACTCCACTGGGCCCTGTCAAAACCACCAAGCGACCGCGCGGGGTGGGAGCCGGAAGGGATCCCTGCTGCTGCGTACACTCAGAGGAAACCGGGGTAGGAGAGGTTGGCATAGACAGAGACCGACGCAAGACGGCTGGGCAATTGACTTGTTTGGGTTTGTTTTAGGATATCTCACTTCTGGTTTCTCAAACGGCTCACAGCGATGGGCTTTCACTCGGTTTCGTCTGGCAAACCGGGCTTGGCCGTGAGGAAGCGGTTGGCAACGGTTTCGGGTTGGATGGCGGAGAGGATAACGTGCCCGGAATCGGTGATAATGACAGCGCGGGTACGACGACCATAGGTGGCATCTATCAACTGGCCCCTCTCGCGGGCATCGCTGATGATGCGTTTGATGGGAGCTGACTCGGGACTGACAATGGCGACCACACGCCCAGCGGCGACGATGTTGCCAAAGCCAATGTTGATTAGGCGGGTATCCATGGGGTGATGAGGGAACCTAACGGTTGTCCGGCCAGCAACCTTCATTAAGGTAGCAAATGGGGCTCTTTCGCGGGTTTGCTACAACGACACCTGAGTTCTCGGCCAATGGGGCAGTGAGTTCTGGCGACAAGTCCCGTTCGGGTGAGCCGCAAAAAGGCTGTGGTTGCATAACAAGCTGCACCCTCCCAAACAACTTGCCCTGTTTATCGAGGACGGTAAAATCGTCAACATGAAGCCACTTCAATAGAACTTGAACTGTAAGCCTCAAAGGCCGCCGCTGTGGTAAGCAGTTTGAGGCAGCTCTGAAAACGAAAAGATCGACCCAGCACCCCAAGCTTGAATAGATTTCTTCCTTGCCTATGCTTGACCTGACTTGGCTGGATCCCCTTGTCCAGCACTTTCAACTGGGGGATCCAGAGCCACCCGAAGCCATCCGAGTGGGCCTCATTCACCAAACTTGGAAACTCAACACCTCTGAGGGATCCTTCATCGTCCAGCGCCTTCACCCCCGATTTGATCCTGCTGTCACTGAAGATGGTCAAGCCATCGGCCAATGGTTGAGACAACACGGCTTCCCCGTCCCCCAATTCCGCCGCGCTCGCGATGGATCCCTGCACTTGTCCTGGGCAGAAGGGCTGTGGCGGGTCATGGATTGTCTGCCGGGATCCTGTCACCCAACTCCTCCCAATTGGGGCTATCTGGAAGAGGCGGGGGCAGCCGTTGGACGCCTGCATCGACTCTTGGCCCAGATGGACTATCGTTTTCGCTTCCAGATCCCGCATTTTCACGATACGGCTCACCTTTGGCAACAGCTACGCCAGTATGAGCCGGCCCCAGAAGTGCAGGCAGAATGGCAGTTTTTAATCGAAACTGTGCCCAATCTTCTGCTGCCCTCGGGGATCCCAACTCAAATCATCCATGCCGATCTCAAGTTCAACAACTTTTTGTTCGATGAGCAGGGGCGATTTGTGGGCCTGGTGGATCTGGACACCTTTATGTATCACAATCTCTATGTTGAATTGGGGGATGCCCTGCGCTCCTGGGGCAAACGAGGAAATACCCTTCAGCCAGAGGCGATCCTGGCCGGGTTGCGGGGCTATGCCCAAACCGGGAACTTGCACGCCCTACAACCGGAACTCCTTCTCCAAGGGATCCAACTGATTACCCTGGAATTGGGGATGCGCTTTTTGCAGGATTGGTTTGAAGACGCTTACTGGAATTGGGATCCCCAGCGCTACCCCAGCCGCAAAGCCCATAACCTGGCCCGCTGCCAACAGCAAATTTGCCTCTATCAAGACCTAACCCAGAGGGCACCCCAACTGTTGGAGTCCATGCGCGCCCTTTTGTCTTGTGAGCAGCGGAAAGAGGGAAGGTAGCCAATAGGTTTGCCCAGCTTTTGACAGCTCGTTTTGGGATCTGCTACCGCGGCATAGGAATGAAACATTTCTAAATATTTCTGTGGCATTGCTTCCCGACTCTCCTCCCCCAGAGGGAGAGGGGCTGGGGGCGGTCGCGAAACGCCTAGGAAGTGTCTCAATCTAGTTTCAAATGACGATAACGCTCAATCTCGACTTTGACTTGGATCGCAATGGTCGGGAACACGCTCCAAGCTCCCCTAGGCGGTTTGCACTTGGCGCACCAACCCAGTCGTTTTCAGAGCAGCCAAAGCCCGATCCCGGTAACGGCCATAGCGCTCCTGCTTGTTGCGAAGCTTGCGCCCCTCCAAATCCGGCAACAGCCCAAAATTGGCCGGCATCGGCTGAAAGTGCCTGGGATCGGCGCTGCTGATGAACTGAAACAGGGATCCCATCATTGTTTCGGGGGGCAGTGTGATCAAGGGCAACCCCAGAGCCAGGCGGGCGGCGTTCTGTCCGGCCAACCATCCCCCTGCCACCGCGCAGGCATAGCCCTCGGTGCCCACCAACTGGCCGGCGGCAAACAGCGTGGGTCGGCGACGAAATTGCAAGGTCGGCCACAGAAGCTGGGGCGAATTCAAAAATGTATTGCGGTGCATCACCCCAAAGCGGACAAACTCCGCCTGTTCCAGGCCGGGGATGAGGCGAAAGACCCGCTGCTGTTCTCCCCATTTCAAGTTGGTTTGAAAGCCCACCAAGTTCCACAGCTGCCCTGCTTTGTCCTCTTGCCGCAACTGCACCACCGCGTAAGGACGGGATCCCGTGCGCGGATCCACTAGCCCCACCGGCTTCAAGGGGCCGAAACAGAGGGTGTCTTTGCCACGGCGCGCCATTTCTTCAATCGGCAAGCAGCCCTCGAAAAACTTGCGTTCCTCTCGTTCAAAATCCTTGAGGGGCGCCTGCTCCGCCTCCACCAGCGCCCGCCAAAACCGTTCGTACTCCGCTTCCGTCATGGGGCAGTTGAGATAGGCTGCTTCCCCCTTGTCGTAGCGGGAAGCCTGAAACACCACCGCTCGGTTCAACGAATCCCCGGTAACAATGGGGCTAGACGCATCAAAAAAGCTCAGGTACTCCAGGCCCGTAAAGGCTTGCAGTGCCTTGGCCAGGGGATCGCTGGTCAGAGGGCCGGTACAGAGGACGGCAATGCCCTCCGGGATCTCCGTCACCTCCTCCCGACGCAGGGTGATGCGGGGATGGTTTTGAATGGCTTCCGTGAGAGCCTGGCTGAAGCGGGCCCGATCCACTGCCAATGCCCCTCCTGCCGGCACTGCATGGCAATCCGCCGTCGCGATCACCAGGGATCCCAGTTGTCGCAGTTCTTCCTTGAGTAGCCCTGCCGCCCGATCGCTGGCTGCAGCCCCAAAGGAGTTGCTGCACACCAGCTCCCCCAACTGATCGGTGTGATGGGCCGGGCTCTGACGCACGGGGCGCATCTCCGAAAGGATGACAGGCAACCCTGCCTGGGCAATTTGCCAAGCAGCTTCTGTCCCCGCCAACCCCCCGCCCACAACATGGATGGGGGCAAAGGCTCCCGCTCGTGCAAGCGGGCTGCAAGCCCTTGGGTTAGTTGGAGGGTTCATCACAACCTCCGGGAGGGAAGAGAAGAATGGAGCGCACCCTGCTAGGGCCGGAAACGGCTCAGGTCAAACCCACTATACCAACCATCAGCATGGCCCGACCTGCACGAGGCAAGTGACCCAGAGGCGGGATACGCTACTATGAGTACCCACTGACACCCAGGATCCCAACCCATGACGGAAACGGCTGACCTTTGGCCACAGCTTTTGGGGCAGTTGCTGGATCGGCAATCTCTCAGCGAAGCCCAAGCTGAACAGTTGATGAACGGTTGGCTCCAGAACCAAGTGCCAGATGTGGTGTCGGGGGCGATTCTGGCGGCCCTGCAAGCCAAGGGTGTGAGCGCTGGTGAACTGGCCGGCATGGCACGAGTGCTACAGCGGGCTTCGCTGGGATCCCCGCTGGACTTGCCTCTCCTGGTGGATACCTGTGGCACCGGCGGCGATGGGGCCGGCACTTTTAACATTTCCACGGCGGTGGCCTTTGTGGTCAGTGCAGCCGGGATCCCGGTGGTTAAACATGGCAACCGTTCCGCCTCTGGCAAGGTCGGCTCGGCGGATGTGCTGGAGGCCCTGGGGGTGAACTTGGGGGCTGAGCCAGAGCGGGTGCGGGCGGCTGTGGCGGAAGTGGGCATCACCTTTTTGTTTGCTCCCCAGTGGCACCCGGCCATGCGGGCGGTGATCCCCTATCGGCGGGCCCTCAAGGTTCGCACCATTTTCAACCTGTTGGGGCCCTTGGTCAACCCCCTCTATCCCAACCGCCAGGTGATCGGGGTTTACGCCCAGGAGCTGGTGCCGGTAATGGCAGAGGCCCTGCGCCTGTTGGGACGGGAAGGGGCCATTGTGTTGCACAGCCGCGAAGGTCTCGACGAGGCCGGGCTGGATCAGCCCACGGATTTGGGCGTCCTTTGCGGCGGGTCGGTGCGGACGGAAGTCTTGAACCCGCGCGACTATGACCTCACTGCAGCACCCACCCAAGCCTTAAAAGGGGGAGATCTGCAGGAAAATGCTGCCATCCTCGCCCAAGTCCTTCAGGGATCCGGGACGCCTGCCCAGCAGGATGTGGTGGCCTTGAATGCTGCTTTGGCCCTGCAGGTGGCCGGAGTGGCCCCCGATTGGAGAGCCGGGATCGCCCAAGCTCGCGAGATTCTCGCCAGGGGTGCCGCTTGGGATCGCTTGCAACAGCTGGTTCATTTTCTCAAGGCTTGATGCCGGTAGGAGCCCAGGAGAGGGCGACAGGGATCCCACCTGAGCCTAGGGCTAAAACTCCCGCCCTCGCCCAAAGGCCAGAACTTCATCCACCCCCAAGCGAGGCTTGCGCGGCAGGTTACCCGCTGCCGCATATCCAACCGCCAGCAGCATCACCGGCACGTAGCGGTCGGCAATGCCGAACTCCCGCTTTACCCCTTCCGGATCAAAGCCGATCATCGGCCCGCTCACCAAACCCTTGGCCTGAGCCGCGATCATCAGCGCCATGGCAGCCATCGCCCCAGAGCGAATCGCTTCATCCCGCGCCAAGGTGGGATTGTGGAGATAGGTTGCCTGGGCCATGTTCACCCAGCCTTCCGCTTTTTCGGGGGGGAGGATCCCGGCAGCAACGCTTCTTTGCACAATTTCAGGCAGTTTCTCATACCCCCGCAGATCCCCCAGGATGATAAACACCACCGATGCATCCGCCACCTTCTGTTGGTTGTAGGCCAGAGATTTGAGGCGCTCTTTGTCTTCCGGGTCGGTGACCGCAACAAACCGCCAGTGCTGAATGTTGAAGGAAGAAGGAGCTTCCGTAGCATAAGCCACCAGCTCTCGGATCTCCGCTTCCGATAAACGGCGGCTGGGATCCAATTTGTCGGCGGAAATGCGCTCTTTCAGGGCAGTTAGGGCGTCCATAGGGATCCTCAAGTGTCGGTAGAAAGGCTGCTCCCCCCAAAGGTAGGGGCAGGATTGGCAAATGGCTATACATTCCGTGTTCAAACGGTCTGTCTTCTTTGTTATCTCCCTTTTATCCAGCCTGTGGCAACCGGGTGAGGCACAAACTGGGCCTTGGCAGGGCAGGCAAGCGGGATCCCTAACGCAAAGGCAGGTATGATGGAAAAACAAACTGGTCTCATCTGGGTCGCCCGGCTAATCGTCGGATTGGTGTGGTTGATGGGGAGAAGCAATCGGTGAACTTCGGTCGAGTGCTGACGGCCATGGTTACCCCCTTTACTGATGAGGGGGAGCTTAACTACGATGAGGCCGCTCGTTTGGCCGATTACTTGGCAACCCACGGCAGTGACGGCTTGGTGGTCTGTGGCACCACAGGCGAATCTCCCACCCTAACCTGGCAAGAGGAGTATGAGCTGTTCCGCGTGGTGCGAGATGCCGTAGCCGGTCGGGCCAAGGTGATCGCCGGGACGGGATCCAACTCCACCCGTGAGGCCATTGAAGCCACAAAAAAGGCCGCTCAACTCGGTTTGGATGGCTCTCTGCAGGTGGTGCCCTACTACAACAAGCCTACCCAGGCCGGCCTTTATGAGCACTTCAAGGCCATCGCCCAAGCCAGTGACCTGCCCATCTTGCTCTACAACATTCCCAGTCGGACAGGGGCCAGTTTACAGCCGGAGACTGTAGCCCAATTAGCAGAATTGGAAACGGTTGTCGCCATCAAAGAAGCCAGTGGTATGATGGATGTAGCTTCGGAAATTCGGCGACTCACTCCCTCGCGTTTCGCCATCTATTCAGGGGATGACTCTCTGACGTTGCCGCTCCTATCTTTGGGGGGGAGCGGGGTGGTCAGTGTAGCCAGCCACCTGGTTGGGTTGCAGTTGCAGGAGCTGATCCAGAGCTACATCAGGGGGCAACACGATCAAGCTTTGGCCCACCACCTGCGCCTGTTTCCGTTGTTCAAGGTTTTGTTCATCGAGACCAACCCAGTTCCGATTAAGGCCGCATTGGAGATGCAGGGTTGGCGAGTGGGTCGGGCGCGCCTTCCCCTAGCGCCTCTACAGCCCAGTTCTCTGCAGGTTTTGCGACAGGTGCTTGAAGAGATGGGCCTACTGGCTGAATCGAAGGGATCCGAACAAATGGCGACGAAAGTTTCATGATTGCATTTTTAGGCTTTGCTTCTGCCATGACCACGGTTTTCAGGGGTTTGCAAGGGGCTCTTTTGTGGCGTTTGACCTGTGGGTAGGTAGCTTTTTCCCTGAAAAGCTCTTCCCCGGCCTGGGAAATGGATGAGTTGCGGCTTTCGCCCACAACTTTGTCGGGGATAGCCTGCGCCTATTTCTGTTTTTGTTTTTTTACTGTTGAGGATCTAAACCCATATGCCAACACCACGTTCTTCAGTTGCTTCTCGTTCTGTAACCCCACAATCCACCTCTTCCGTTCAGATGATTCCGCTGGGCGGCGAGCGGGAGATCGGCAAAAACACATGGGCCTTCCGCTACGAGGACGACATTATCCTCTTGGATGCCGGTTTGGCTTTTCCCGATGAGAGCATGCACGGCGTGAACATCGTGCTGCCGGACATGACCTACATCAAGCAAAACCGCGACAAAGTGCGGGGGATGGTGGTTACCCACGGCCACGAAGATCACATCGGTGGCATCCCGTATCACCTGCGGGAATTTGATATTCCGGTCATCTACGGCCCCAGATTGGCGCTGGCGCTGCTGGAAGAGAAATTGCGGGAAGTGGGCCTGCTCAACCGCACAGAGCTGCGTCCTGTTGGCCCCCGTGAAATCGTTCCCTTGAGTAAGCACTTTTTTGCCGAATTCATTCGCAACACCCACTCTTTTGCCGATAGCTTTACGGTGGCTCTGCACACGCCTGTGGGCGTCATTATCCAGACCGGCGACTTTAAGATCGACCATACCCCCGTGGATGGGGAGTACTTCGACCTGCAGCGGTTGGCCGAACATGGGGAAAAGGGAGTGCTCTGCCTGATCAGCGACTCCACCAACGCGGAAGTGCCGGGGTTTACCCCTTCCGAAGCCTCTGTGGTGCCGGGTCTCACCAAGGCAATTGCGGGAGCCAAGGGACGGGTGATCATCACCACCTTTGCTTCTTCGGTACATCGTCTCAACTTGGTGCTGCAGATTGCCGAACAGCAAGGTCGGGTGGTGTCTCTGCTGGGCCGCTCCATGCTAAACGTGGTGGCTCATGCGCGGCGCTTGGGCTACATCCGCTGCAAGGACGAGACGCTGCAGCCAATGCATGTGATCAACAGCCTGCCGGATGACCGGGTGATCATCCTCACCACCGGATCCCAGGGAGAACCGCTGGCTGCTCTTACCCGCATCGCCAACGGTGAGCACCCGCAGTTGCAAATCAAGCCAGGAGACACGGTGGTGTGGTCGGCCAACCCGATCCCTGGCAACACGATCGCAGTCTCGCGGGTCATTGACAAGCTAATGGAGCTGGGAGCCAATGTCATTTACGGCAAAGACAAGGGCCTGCACGTTTCCGGCCACGGCTGCCAGGAAGACCAAAAGCTGATGATTGCCCTCACCCGCCCCAAGTTCTTTGTCCCCACCCACGGGGAATACCGCATGCTGGTCAAGCACGCCGAAACCGCCATGAGCATGGGGATCCCGCGGGAAAACATTGTAATCATCGACAACGGCGATGTGGTGGAGGTGAACCGGGAGCGCATTGCCATCACGGGCCGCGTCCCCTCTGGCCTGCAGATGATCGCCGCTTCCCACGATGGAGTGGTGATGGATGAGATGCTGCAGGAGCGGCAGCAGATCGCCAAAGACGGTATGGTGACGGTGGTGATCAGCCTGGACGGCAGTGGCCAGTTGCTCTGCACCCCGCAGGTGCAAACCTTTGGCTTGGCGGGGGAAGGGAACCAACTCAAGGGATCCGACCTGAAACCCCTTCTGGAGAACACCCTTCGGCAAGCGTGGCCCCAATTTGCTCGCTCGCTGGAGCGGGGCAGCCTGGACATCGACTGGGCCGGCCTCAAGGGCGAAGTGGAGCGGGTGGTGCGCCGTTTCTTGCGAGAACAATTGCCCGGCAAGCCCACGGTGGCGGTTTTTGTGCAATCCCCTGAAGAGGAGTCTGTGTCTTCCCTGAGTGTGGAAACCCAACCGGAGCCGGTAGCGGGTGCTCTGGGCCGGCGGCGGCGTTCCTCGGCAGCGGTAGCTGCTTCCTAAAACTGGCCCGTTCTCCGTGGCTGGATCGTCTAAGCGCCTTTGGGATCCCTTGCCGAGCGCAGGGATCCTTCCTATTGTGCCGTCTTGTATCCATCCGTGAGAAAACTGCGGAGGGCAGACTCTGCCGCCGCATCTGGTTGCAGGGATCCCACCTCGCTAAAGGGAGGGCAGCGGGTTTGGGGAGGGAGCGGTTGCCGAAGGGCGCTCAAGAAGGCATCGGCCAAATCGGCGTAGCCCCGGTCGCTGGGGTGAAAGCCGTCGGCCAGCGGGCCGGGAAAGAAGGACTCGCGTCGGTAGGAGCGGGGATCGCAGAGCAAGTCCACCACTGGGATCCCCTGTTGGCTTAAGGGGTTGATGGCCCGTTGCGTGAGGCCAACCGAGATCAGGGAGAGCAGTTGGCGCACGCTGCTGGGTTGCTGCTGACCCAGAGGAATCAGGGCGAAGTTGGGCAGGTTGGCCACCGCCAGGCGAGCTTGAGGGGCACGGGCACGCACCGCTTGCAGCAGGGTTTGGTAATCGGCGGCGAATTGTCGGATCTGCTGATCGACGAAGGGCAAGGGATCCTCACCTTGGAGAGCCCGTTGAGCCGCCGCCAGAGCGATGGCGTTGGTATCGTTTCCGCCCACCCAAATGGTGATCAGGGTGGCATCGGGGGGAAGGCGCGGCACTTGATCCTGCAGCAAATTGGCCGGGATCCCCTGCCTCAGGGCTTGCATGGCGGGGCTGAGCACCGCTCCCGAACGGCCCAAATTGACCAGCTCAACCGGGGCCGGCAAAGACCGGGCCAGGCGGGGCACATAGCCCGTTCCATTGGGGCAGTCCAGGGGCTCTGAGCGCTGGGGTCGAGTGCCGGCGGCGTTGGCTGGGCCATCACAGGAAATGGAGGCGTTGTAGCCAACGGCATCGCTGGCTCCCAGGGCAACGTAGCGGGTGAGGGTGGGTGGGCTGGGCACAACAGGGGATCCAGAACTGGCAGAGCAGCCGGTTAGCCCCAAACTGAGTATCAAAATCAGCAGGGAGAGGAGGAACACCCAGCTGTCTTGTTGTCTTGGAGTCGAGTTTTCTGGGGTTCGGGTGCTGGCATCCTTTGCAGAGAGAGGCATGGGAAAGCGGGCATAGATAGGGCGAGGCGGGAAGCACCCCCAGACAGGCTAGCCAAGGATCCCAAAATTGGCGAGGTATGGTGGGAGTATGCCGCTACGGTTTTGCAAGTCCCGCACCTACCACGATCCCCTGCATGGCGCCATCAGCCTGAATGGAGGGGACGCGGTTGAGGCTCTGCTCATTCGCCTGATCGATACACCGGCCTTTCAGCGGCTGCGCCGCATTCGCCAGTTGGACACGGCCTTTTTTACCTTCCACGGGGCAGAGGGATCCCGCTTTACCCATTCGGTGGGAGTGTTGCAGGTAACGCGGCGGCTGTTCGACAAATTGGCCCATCGCTACCCAGAGCTGCGCCCCTATCGGGCGGTAACCTTGGCCTCGGCTCTGCTGCACGACATTGGCCATGCCCCTTTTAGCCATGCCGGGGAAGAGATCTTCGGCTGCCGGCACGAGGTTTGGACGGCCCGCATTCTCCGGGAGGATCCCCAAGTGGGGACGCTGCTGGCAGAGTTTGATCCCCAACTGCCGACCCAGATGCAGCAGGTGTTGCAGAAGCAATTTCCCCTGCCGCTGGTAGGTCAGCTTATTTCCAGCCAACTGGACTGCGACCGCTTCGATTACCTGATGCGGGACAGCCTGCTCACGGGCGCCCAATACGGCCACCTGGACTTGGATCGCATCCTAACGGTGCTGGATTATGACCCGGAGACGGGATCCCTGTCCATCCCCGCCCGCAAAGGCCTGGGGGCCATCGAGCACTACCTGGTGGTGCGCTATTTCATGTACACCCAGGTGTACCAGCACCCCAAGAGCCTCTGTGCCCGTTTTATCTTGGAGCGGCTATTCAGGCGGGCAGAGGCGCTCCTGCAAAGGGGGGAGATTGAGCTGGATCCCATCCTCAGCGCTTGGTGCTGGGCCTCGCTGGCGGCTCAAAAAGGGGATCCCTTCGAGTTGCCGCTCCCCCTCTACTTGGCTGCCGACGATATCATCTTCAGCTACCCCATGCGCCTCTGGGCCATGTCGGGGAAGGATCCCATCTTGGCGGATCTGTCGCGGCGCTACTTGGAGCGGGATTTGTTCAAGGCCCGCAACATTACCCAGTTGTCTGAGGAGCAACGCCAAACCCTGGTGGCTGCTGTGCAGGCCAAAATGCTGCGGGATGGGCTGGATCCTGAAAGCTATTTGGGCATCCGCTCTGCCCACGTCCAGGGCTATAGCTTTTATGACCAAGGGATCCAGCTCAAAACCGAGCGTGGCTATGAAGAAATTGCCCATCTTTCCCCTTTGGTGCGTGCCTTGGTGGAAACCCAGCGCCAGGTCTGGCTAATCTTTCCCCGGCCCTATGGCGATATCGTAGAGGGGGTTTTGTCTGCTTAGAGAATTGGGCCACCCCAGCGCTAGGCAGAGGTGGGAATCCGTTTCTAGCAAGTCTGAGCAGCGAGGGAAACAAGAGTGGGGATCCGAGAAATCCTAACGGGGGTATTGTCCTTAACAGCTTTGGCGATTGCCCTAGTGGCTCTGCAACTGAGGCGAGCGTTGCGGGCTTCCCCCTGGCTGAGGGATCCCCCGGCGGAACAGGCAGGGGAAATCGCGGCTGGGATGGAGCGGCTGGCGGTGATCGTGCCCGCCTACAACGAGGCCGAGAACGTGGTGGGCTGCCTGAGCAGCATTCTGGACAGCACCTCTGCCCCTTTGCAGGTGTGGTTGGTGGACGATGAGTCCACGGATGCCACCTGGGAGTTGGCGCAAGCCCTGGCCGCCGAACGGCAAGATCCGCGCCTACACCTGCTCAAGGGGGATCCCCGTCCCAAAGGCCAAAGGTGGGTGGGCAAAAACTGGGCCTGTGCCCAAGCCGTCGCCCGCGTAGAAGCCGACTACTTGCTGTTTCTGGATTGCGACGTGCGGCTGGGATCCGGTGCCATTGAAGCGGCCTTAGGACATTTGCTGGCAAGCGGCAGCGGCTTGGTGAGTGTAGGGCCGCAATTGGTGTGCGGTTGCCTAGCGGAGTGGCTGGTGCAACCCATCATGATGACCATCCTGGCGGTGGGTTACAACTTTGCCGCCGTGAACGATCCCGACAACCCCAAAGCCTTTGCCTTTGGTCCCTTCCTGCTGTTTCGCCGCTCTGCCTACGAGCAAGTTGGCGGGCATGCCGGAGTGGCCGATGTGGTGATCGAGGATGTGGCCCTGGGGCAACGGATCAAAGCCCAGGGGTTGGGCCTGCAAATTTGCCTGGGAGGGCCGCGGGTGCGCAGCCGCATGTATGCCAACGGGGCTGCCCTTTGGGAAGGGTGGACCAAAAACTGGTTCCTGGGCCTGGAGCGCAACTGGGCCTTGGCGGTGTTGGCAATGGGTACGGTCTTGGGGATCTGCAGCTTGCCCTGGTTGGGGGTGATCCTGGCTGGGGCTACGGGATCCCTGGAGGTGCTGTTGGCCAGCTTGGCAGGGATCCTGGCCCAATTGGCCATCCGGCTTCTGCTCCGGCATTGGGCGCATCTGCCCCTCTGCTACTGGTGGCTAACGGCAGTGGGGGGTTGGGCGACAGCGGCCATCATCTTGGCTTCGGCCATCCGCACCACCACCGGCCGCAACTGGACTTGGCGGGGCCGTTCTCTCGCCGTCCACTGACCGGAGTGCGCCAACACCCCAGAAATGGTACAAGAACATGGTCTAATGGGGGATGTTCGGAAAACAGGCAAGCTGGGTTTAGAAACAGCGGAATAGCACACCATGCAGGCTCTGGTCATCGGATCTGGGGGGCGAGAACACGCTCTGGCCTGGAAGCTGTTGCAGTCTCCCCAGGTTACTCGGATCTACTGTGCCCCCGGCAACGGCGGCATGCAGCAGCTGCCCCGCTGTCAATCCGTGGCTTTGGCGGCTACCGACATTGAAGGCCTGGTGCGGTTTGCTACCGTACAAGGGATCCGCCTGACGGTGGTAGGGCCAGAGCTGCCCTTGGTGCAGGGGATCGTGGACGCCTTCCAGGCAGCAGGGTTGCCCATTTTCGGGCCTAGCCGCGCCGCTGCCCAACTGGAAGGAAGCAAACTCTGGGCTAAGCAATTGATGCAAGAGGCGGGGATCCCGACTGCTCGCGCTACCGGCTTTGCTGAGCTATCTGCCGCTGTGGCCTATCTCGACTCCCAGAGTTTCCCAGTGGTCATCAAAAAAGACGGACTGGCTGCCGGCAAGGGGGTAACCGTTGCCCAAAACCGGGAAGAAGCCGTGCAAGCCCTGGAAGCAGCCCTGGCCAAGCCGGGCGATCAGGTGCTGATCGAGGAGTTTATCCCCGGCCAGGAGGTGTCGGTTTTGGCTCTAACCGATGGCCAGATCTGTGTGCCGCTGCCACCTGCCCAGGACTACAAGCGCCTTGGCGAGGGCGATACTGGCCCCAACACCGGCGGCATGGGAGCTCATGCCCCTGCGGATCACCTGGTCACTCCAGAAGGGTTGGCCCGCATCCAAACCCAGATCCTGGATCCCACCCTGGAGGCTTTGCAACGGCGGGGCATCCGCTACCAGGGGGTGATCTATGCCGGTTTGATGATCACGCCCAGTGGGGATCCCTACGTGTTGGAGTACAACTGCCGCTTTGGGGATCCCGAAGCTCAGGTCATCCTGCCCTTGCTGGAAAACCCTTTGGACGAGGTGCTGCTGGCTTGTATAGAAGGACGGCTGGCCCAAATCCAGCTCAAATGGAAACCCGGCTATGCCGCCTGCGTGGTGATGGCAGCCCCAGGCTATCCCGATGCCTACCAGCGAGGGATCCCCATCTCCGGCTTGGATGCAGCTGCCACCACGGGGGCGTTGGTGTTTCATGCGGGTACCCGCCAGGCAGGCAAGCAGCTCCTGAGCGATGGCGGGCGCGTTCTCTGTCTTACCGGCCAAGGGGCAACCCTATCCGAGGCCCTGCGCCAAGCCTACGCAGCTGTGGAGCAAGTGCAGTTTCCCAAGGCCTACTATCGTTCTGACATCGGCAGCCACGCCCTGGGGCCTGCCGTCCGCCGAGGAGTGATCCCTACCCCATAAAGCCATCCCTTGCCCTCTCAGCTGCAGCCGGATGGAAGAAGCCCCAGAGGGGTCGCTCCTCCAGGGCCCATAAAGCAGCTTTGAAAAAAGCTTTGATGCTTAGACGATAGCGCTTTCGGTAACAAGACGGCAACAGTGATATCAAAAGCTCAACTTTACTTTAGATTCCTTAACAATAGCCCTCTGCTTTGACTAGGCACGGATATTGCTGAGCTGAGTCTCTCCCCTCTCGAGGGGGATCCCCCATTAGCCCACTTGAACTGTTGCGGACCCGGATCCCCTAGAGCAGGCATTTCCTCTCCCAGGGTGGAAGAGGGGTTGGGGGTGGTCGTCTGGGGCAGCGCATGGCAGAGGAGACTATCTCTCTCAAATAGATTCAGCTAGAAATCGCAGGAGCCCCGCACTGTACCCGTAGGGTCAGTGCCGGGAGGAATGCGCTTTGATGAAGTACA